>NZ_JBFATL010000025.1:0-133413 GCF_040678315.1 Streptomyces sp. NPDC052721
CCTCGTACTGGATGTACTTGGGTCGGGGCCCGGTGCGGCGAGAGTGCGTGCATGGCGTCGCGCGGCAGACGGGAGTTTGACGACAGGACCTAGGGATGCGGGCGGCCGTCAGCGCACGGAGACGATCGTCACGGCCTTGACGGGGCCGGCGCCACGCAGGGTGAGATCGAACAGCAGGTCTCCCTTCCCAGGGCGCAAGTCAGCCGTGTGACCAGGGGCGATCTCTCGTTCCGGGTCCTGCAGGCGCTCGCCCGGACGCGGCCCGTGGATGACGGTGACGTACACGGTGGACGGCCCGGTGTTGCGTATCTCCACCCGCATGGTCTTCGAACAGCGCCGCGGCGCGTCGGGCGCGGGGCACACGTAACGCAGATCACCGAAGCCGTACGTGCCGCAGGACAGCTCCTGGTCGGCGAGGAGGACGGAACGGCAGGTGCGCCCGGCACCGACACGGCTGTCACCCGTGACGGCGCCGTCACGCGGGAGCGAGATGCCGAGGGCGACCAGGGTCAGGGCGGCGCAGGCCGGCCACATGGCGGCCGCTATGCGTGCGGGACGTCTGCGAGCGGCCAGCAGCGTGCGGTGACGTGATGCGTTCACTGGAGTCCTCGACACGGTTCGCTGGATTCACACCATCGGCCAACACTGTGTTGACGGGGTTCTCCCACCATGACCAGGCGCCGAGTGAATCTGTGACATGGACGCGCCCGCCCGTCTTCCACCCGTGTGCGGCAGCGCTGTGGCGCCGATGAAGTGACAGGTGGGGCCGTTGTCGTCCGGCACCTCCGGCGTCACCACCGCGGGCGGGACGGTTCACGCCGGGAAGGCGAACAGGCTGTACTCGGAAAGCGTCGTGAAGCCGAAGCGCCGGTACAGCGGCTCGCCCGCAGGGCTCGCCACGAGCGCGGCGGTGTGCATCCCTCTGTCCTGCGCCGTCCGGAGCGCGGCGACCGTCAAGGCCGCACCGATGCCCCGCCGACGATGCGCTTCGGCCACGTGCACGAGGAAGATCCCGGCCACCCCGTGGGCGTTGATCACCACCGTCGACCCGACCACCCGGCCGTCCCGTACCGCGGCCAGCCGGACGATGTCCGCGTTGTCCTCGCGTTGCGACTCGATGCGTACCATCTCCGGCTCCAGGCCGGGCGCGATACCCATCGACGTCCGGTACGTCCGGACCAGGTCCGCCAGCTGTTCGCCGTCCCGCACCGTCTCCACCCGCAGGCCGGCGCGTGCACCGTCCTGACCGCTCGTATCGGGCGTCTCGGCCGGGTGGCCGAGCGGCCTCGCCAGCACCGGCAGGACCGCGAGCTCCTGTCCACCGTGGCGCCGCAGGGCGTCAGCGGTGTCCCCGGGGCTGTCGGGCCCGACCCACCACCACCAGGGAAGACCCGCCAGGTCCCGGCGGACGCCCGCCACGGCCGGCCCGATCGCGGACGTGGACCGCACGCGCACCACGCCGTTGAACTGCGGGGTGGCGAGCCCGCTGCGGAACTGATCGACATCGGACCCTGGGTGGCTGTCCGCATCCCAACCCATGAGGTACTGGCGGAAGTTGGCGAACACCGACGCCATCGGCCCGGGGTCCCGGGCAGTCTCCCGGATGTGCGTCCGGCCATCGTCTGGCGTGCCGATCGCCCTTGCTGCATGCATCATGAACACGGCCTTCTCGCGTCGCGGGTTCTGACGGGTGCTCGGTGAGTGTAGTGCCGTACGGGGTGAGGTTCCCGGCGGAAGGTCCAGGACGAGGCGGTACCCTCTACGGCCGCGCACCAGGCGCTCTGCCGCTCCCGGGTCTGTTCTGGTGCTGGGAGTGCCCTTGGGGTTGGCGGCGTGCGGATCGCTGGCCGGTACGGCCCCCAGAGCCCCGCCCACCGCCGAGGCCGGCAGGGGCACCGTCATGCCACTGTGCCCACCGTGTGCGTTATGGTCTTGGCCAGCGCTCTCCAGCCCATGACTGTCCTCCGGAGCGAGGATCAGCGACGGCTGTCGTCAGGGACCGTCCTACGGCCCGCAGGTCGCTTTCAGCGTTATCACCCGATCACGTCAGAAGGAATCGGATGCGCATCAAAAACGCGAGCGTCGTGCTCGCAGGTACCGTCGTACTGGCCGCTTTGGCCGTGACACCCGCCGGTGCCGCCACCACCAGCCTTCCCAGCCCATCGGTCACGGGCGTGCTCGCCGTGCAGAAGCAGGCGATGGCTTACGGGGCGCCAGGCGCGCTCACCCGCATCGACTCCGGTGCCTCCAGCTACCGGATCTCCGTGGGGAAGGCGGACACCGCCGCCGGCACCGTGATGGACGCCGACCGCAGGTTCCGCGTCGGCAGCGTCAGCAAGAGCTTCACCACCGTGGTGCTGATGCAACTCGTCGCCGAGGGCCGCATCGACCTGGACGCGTCGGCGAACGACTACCTCCCCAAGCCGCTGCCGGACGACCGCATCACCGTACGGCACCTGCTGAGCCACCGCAGTGGCCTGTGGGATTACACGAACGACATGTTCTATCACACCGTCCCGGGCTTCGAGGCTGTCCGGAACAAGGTGTTCACGTTCCAGGAACTGATCGACCTGTCGACCGCGCACCAGCCCACCAACCAGCCGGGGGCCGCCTACAGTTACTCCAACACCAACTTCGTGGTGCTGGGCCAGATGATCGAGCACGTCACCGGTGTGCCGATGGCCACGCAGTACGACCAACGGATCTTCCAGCCGCTCGGCCTGAAGAACACCTCCTACGTGCATCCGCGGACGACCATCACGGGCTCCTACGCGCGGGGCTACGTCCGGGACGACGACCCCGCGCTGCCGCTGGTGGACTCGACCGAGCAGACCGTCTCCTGGGCTCAGTCCGCCGGAGCCGTGATCTCGAACTCGGCGGATCTGAACCGGTTCTTCACCGCGGTCGTCACCGGCAGGCTCGTCCCCCAGCCGCAGTTGCAGGAGATGATGAGCATGGTCCCGGTGAACGCGGACGGCACCCAGTCCTACGGGCTCGGCCTGCGAGGCAGGAAGCTTTCCTGCGGCGTGACGGTCTACGGTCACACCGGCACCGTTCAGGGCTACTACACGTACGCCTTCACGACGGCCGACGGTACGCGCAGCATGACGTCGATGGCGAACACCTCCAACAACGGCACCGTCAACACCGCCCTCGGCGGCACCCTGGAGGCTGCGTTCTGCGGCGTGGACCCCGTCAAGAACAGCAAGGTCACCCGCTCCGGCGGTGAGGCTTTCACCGAAGACGTCGCCCCCCAGATCGTCCGACACTGAGGCTCCACACACCCGGGCGGTGACCTGGTCACCCCTGGGATGCCGCGGCGCCGGCCGGCGGAGGCCGGCGCCGCGGACCCGCCTCTCCGTGCACGGGGGGCGTTCTGTTCCTCAGACCTTCGTCACGGACGCCCGCCGATGTCACAGACCAGGTGCCTGTCCGGTCACACCTCCAGCAACCCGGGCCCATGAAGGGATGACGGACGATGACACCTCACGGGGATCTCCCCGCACCGCAGCAGGGCCTCCTTCTCACGCACTTCCTGACGGTGCGCGATGTCGCGGTGTCCCGCTGTTTCTACGCCGATGTCTTCGGCGGCGAGGTCGTGATGGAGGAGAATCCGGCGATCGTCAAGGTCGCCAACACCTGGATCATCATGAACCCCGGTGGCGGTCCCACCCCCGACAAGCCAGGGGTCACACTAGAGGCACCACGAAGTGATGAGCGTGTTTCCGGTTTCCTCAATGTGCGAGTGGCCGACATCGCTGCCTTCCACGCGCATGCCGTCGCGAACGGTGCCGACTTCCTCACCGAGCCCATTGACCGCGGATCCGAGCTGCGCTGCTACTTCCGTGACCCCGACGGCTACCTCATCGAGGTGGGTCAGTCCACCGGTCTGCTCGCGGGGATCCACGCGCCCACCCCGGAAGAGTCCAGTTGAGCACCGTCACGCGGTTCCGTCCCTAGGGGGAGTTCCCGGATGAAGGTCGTTGTGTTCGACGACGGCGGGCTCTTTGGCGCCGAGACCGCTCTCTGGGTCAGGGATCACGGACACGAGGTCGACCTGATCTCGGCACCCGGCGGTCTTGACTCGCTCGCACGAGAAGAGATCGCCGAGTCCCTGCGCCATTGTTCGGTAGTGATCGACCTCTCTCGTCAGCCGTCCCTGAACACCGGGATCGTCACCGATGATGACGGCCTCGTCATGGACGAGGAGGCCCTCGTCGCGTCATGGCGACGTTCCACCAGCGCCCTCCTCCAGGCCGAGACGGCCGCCGGTGTCGAACACCATGTTTCCCTGTCCGTGGTAGGTGTGGACCGTATAAGAAGTGAGGGTGCCTTCCGCGCCCTTCAGGCGCACGAAACCATGATTCAGCGGTCCGGCATTTCGTATTCCATCGTGCGTTCCACGCAGATGTTCGAGTCGGTGGAGGACATAGCGACTGCGGGCACCGAGGACTGGATCGTCTGGGTGCCACCGGTCGAAGTGCGCCCGGTGTCCGCGACCGACGTTGCCACCCTGCTTGCGCATACCGCCGTGTCCCGACCCCTGATGGGCGTCCGTGAGATCGCCGGCCCTGAGAGTTTCAGGCTGGACGCGTTCGTGCGTGCCGCACTGACCACCGTGCACGCCGAGCATCGTCATGTCCTCACGGACATCCGCAGCCCCTTCTTCGGTGCGCGTCTTCGGTCCACGGACCTTTTGCCGGGTGCGGACGCCTTCGTCGCGCGGACGAGCTACCGCGAATGGTGCGCCAGTCGACCCGGGCGGGAGAGCGCCGAGAGACCTGGAAGCGGTCAGTCCCCGGACGGCGCCGAAAGGCCCCGTCCCGGATCGTCCGACGAAGGCTGCTGCTGAGAATGAAGTACTCGAATCGCACGGGACCAACGCCGTCTGACGTGTCTCAGAGGCTGGACTGCGGCCTTCCGGGGCGCAGAAGCGCCGCTGGTCCCGCACCGATCGTCTCAGGGACTACTGGCGCTGAGATCAGATGGTTCTGTCTCCAACTGCTGTCGGATCTCGGCTCACTGGAGCGGGCCGTGGGGTTCCGTGCCCAGCCCGACGGCAGCCTGAGCTGTGTCACCGATATCGGTTCGCGCGCCTGGGACCGGCTGTTCGCCGGACCATGTCCAGCCAGGCTGCATCCTTTCCGGGAACTCAACGGTCCGGTGCACCGGGCCGTGGCCACCCCCGGCGACCTGCTGTTCCACATCCGCGCTTCGCGGCTGGACCTGTGCTTCGCGCTCGCCACGGGAGTCATGAACCGACTGCCCGGAGCGGTCACGGTCCGAGACGAGGTGCACGGTTTCACGTACTTCGACGAACGTGACCTGCTCGGCTTTGCCGACGGCACGCAGAATCCGACGGGCCCGGCGGCGCGCGCGGCCGTGCTCGTCGGCGAGGAGTCCCCCGGTTCACAGGCGGCAGCTATGTCGTCGTGCAGAAGTACCTGCCGCCGGAAGCTGTCCGACGTGGAACTGGCGGACGACGCCAAGCCGGCGGACTCACACGTTGCTCTGACGACGGTCACCGACGCGGACGGCAACGAGCGCGAGATCCTCCGTGACAACATGCCCTTCGGATCCGTGGGCCGTGGGGAGTTCGGCACCTGTTTCATCGGCTACGCGCGCACTCCGGAAGTCACGGAGACGATGCTGGAGCGCATGTTCCTGGGCACGGCGTCAGCGTCCTACGACCGCATCCTGGACTTCTCCACCCCGGTCACGGGCTCCCTGTTCTTCACGCCGACCGCGGACTTCCTGGAAGACTTGCCCGACCCGCCGGTCGCTGCGCCCTCCGCTGCTTCCCCGACCGCGGGGCCGGACTGAGGATCCGCGGTACCTGCGAGGACAGGACTGCGCGGGCGCACACGCTGCGGCGGGGCGACCGTCGCCGCGCCCTGCGCGAGGGGAGGGGCCGTACGCCCGTCGTGTGCCCCGGCGACGGGGCGTGCGGGCCGGCTCCTCCCGTTGCCGGCCGCACGACGTCTCAGTTCAGGGGACGAGGTGGCCGGCCTGGTGGGAGGGCCGCGTGGCCGGTGACAGGGGGGCACCGGCGGTGAGCCCCTTGCCCTCGCTCACCAGCCACTCACCCATGGCCACATGAGGTGCACCCGCGGCAACCTCCGGGACACGCATCAGTTCTGTCATGCCTCTCCCTGAGGCGTCCTAGACGGCCTACAGCGCGGCCAGCACTTCGTCGGTCCGGGCGATGGCGGCCGGTTCCCGGACCGTGCTCCTGCTGGGCGAGGCCTCAAGTCGCTTGCCGGGCGCGTCGAGGCAGTCGAACAGGCGCCTGGAGATCTCGTCGCCCAGCCAGGCGCCGTAGGAGGTGCCTCGCGCCCCTTGCTCGACGACGAGGGCCCGGTCGGTGCGGCGCATGCTTTCCTCAATCGACCGCGATGACACGCGCGGCCGGGACGGCGCCCAGCCCCGCGTCCGATGCCACCCACCTGCCGTCCCTGCGGACCTGAGCGGAGTCCACGCCGTGAACAGGCTTCTGGGGCGAGAGCTGTTCGTCGGCGCCCCACGCCGCCTACGCCGGAACGGCGGTGTGCGGCTGCGATCGCCGACCCGGCCGGGTGCCGCTCCGTATGCCCTTACGCCTCTTCGTTGACCCAGCTCATCAGCTTGCGCAGCTGCTTGCCGGTGGTCTCCAGCAGGTGCTCGGAGTCCTGCTTCTTGTACTCGTTGTACTTCTTCAGGCCGCCGTGGTACTCGTCCATCCAGTTCCGGGCGAAGGAGCCGTCCTGGATCTCCGCGAGGACCTTCTTCATCTCGGCCTTGGTGGCGTCGGTGATGATGCGCGGACCGGTGACGTAGTCGCCCCACTCGGCGGTCTCGGAGATGGACCAGGGCGGCGTGCCTGCCGAGAGCGAGCCGAGGGTGAGCACTGTGCCTCCGGAAGCGGGGAACACGGAAAACAGGGCCGGGGAAGCCGACGTGCGTCCTGCCAGGGCAGGAGCTCGGGCGCTGCGTCAAGGCGGCCGCTCGCCGGCCCGGCGGTCGAAACACTATCTCACACCGTGCGTCGACGGATGCGGGCGCGTCCAGAGCCTGTGAAGGTGATGGCGCATGACCGTGTCACAGAGACGTGGCCTGCCCTGTCAGTGAGGTGACTCCAGGGTATGCGCCTGCGCTTTCGGCGGCGAACGAACAGCCTCGTCATCCGGGCAGCCACTTCGGCGTTTCGACGTCAGTTGCCGCAGGTGCGTCCCCTTGCGCCTACGACAACCGGAATGAGCGTCTCCTCCATGTCTCACACCCAGTCCCACGAGTACGACACCGCCTCGGCGACAGGCATCGCCACGCTGGACGACCTGCGCAGGCACTTGCAGTGGGCCATCGAACTCGAACATGCCACGCTGCCGCCCTACCTCACGGCCCTGTACTCCCTCGACGCCGAACGGAACGCGGAGGCCGCACAGCTCATCGGAGGTGTCTTCGTCGAGGAGATGATTCACCTCGCCCTGGCTGCGAACCTCCTCAACGCGGTCGGCGGACAGCCCCGCCTGGATGCGCCGCACCTGCTGCCCCCACACCCGCGGCCCATGCCGCACGCCGACCCGTCCATCGAACTGTCCCTTCTGCCGTTCGGGCCGGAGGCTCTCGAGATGTTCCTCCGCATCGAACAGCCGGCGCACCCGGGAGATCCGGCCGAGGGCGACAACTACGAGACGATCGGGCAGTTCTACGACGCCGTCGAGAAGGGGCTGCGGCGCCTGTGCGCCGAGCTGGGTGAGGACCAGGTCTTCACCGGTGACCCCGCCCGTCAGGTCTCCGGCGGCCCGTTCGCCCACACGGCAGGGCACCTCAACCCTGTCACCGACCTCGGTTCGGCGCTCGCGGCGCTTGAGGAGATCGTCGAGCAGGGTGAAGGCGCGGCCCGTGCCGACGTCTGGGACGGCGACATGGACCTGTTCCACCCGAAGACCAAGGCGGTCTCCCACTACTACCGTTTCCAGGAACTCGCGATGGGACGGCGTTACCAGCCCGGTGACACGCCCAAGTCCGGCCCCACCGGGGAGATCGTGACCGTGGACCGCGCCGGCGTCCTCCCCTTGCGCCCTAACCCGCGGCTGGAGGACCACCCCGAGGGCAGCGCGATCCGCACCGCGCAGGAAGCGTTCAACCAGACGTACTGCAAGATGCTGCAGCAGCTCGAGCAGGCCTTCAACGGCAACCCGGCGATGCTGGGAATGTCGGTCGGCACGATGTACGCGATCAAGGGACAGGCACAGAGCCTGATGGCCATGCGGGACGACGACGGACTGGCCGCCGCCCCCACCTTCGAATACGTCGCACCCGAAGACCGCGCCTGAGTCGTCCGCCCCCGACGCTGGGACCGGGCCGAGCGACTCCGACTCCTGAGGACGGTCCCACCCTGCCGGCGGTCCAGGTGCATGCCGTGTTGACCGGCGCGGCGCGCAGCGGACCCTCCAGGGTTCCCGGGCGTCCTGCCCAAGCCGTAGCCGAACCGTCCCAGCCCTCATACGGAGGGCTGGGACGGCTCGGCTGCGACCGTCCGGAGGACAGCCTCGGGGCCCACCGCCAGAGCCCGACCGACCCGGAACCCCCGGGCAGTGGCTGGAAGCTGAAGGCCGCCACCTCCCACCCCGGGCCCTGAGCGGCCGGGCCGCTCCAGGCGCATGGTGCCGGGCGGCGTGGTGGGGAGGGGCCGTAAGCCGGGCACAGGGCGCACGCTGTTGGGGGCCGACCCGTGTCTAAGAGGCCCTAACAGAACTTGTTGATCAAGTAACCATCGGCCGGTGTGCTCGTTGGTCGGGTCGTGGGGAAGCGTCAGTCGCGGCCGTGGATCGTGTCGGACGAACTGTGGTTAATCCGGCGAGGACACCCGCCTCGACCACCTCGGCGTCGAGGTCGAGACCACCGAGCAGGTCACCGCTGCCACCACCCGCCTCAAGGACGCCGGCCTGGCCACCTTCGAGGAGAACGACACCTCCTGCTGCTACGCGCTGCAGGACAAGACGTGGGTGACCGGTCCGGGCAAGGAGCCCTGGGAGGTGTACGTGGTCAAGGCCGACGCCGACACCCTGGAGAAGACCAGCACCGCTCCGGGCGCCTGCTGCGGCACGACCGCCTGCTGCACCCCCGACGAGCAGGCCGTCGACCCGACCCAGACCCCGACCGAGGCCAAGGCCGCTGCGAGATGCGCCTGCGGCAGCTGACCAAGGCGCCCGCAACCTCCTGCTGCAGGCACCAAGGCCGGCACTCTGCACGCGCACAGTTGCGAGGGGCCCGAGCTGAGCGCGGTACTTGGCCAGCGGAGCCAACTACCGTGCTCGGTCACAACACCCAAGAGCGCATGCTGCGTTACATCCGCCAGCACATCGCCGACCACGGACAAGCATCGACGATGCAGCAGCTCGGCGCGGCCGTCGGCATGCGGGGCCGGGCCTCCGTGCACTACCAGCTGGGCGAGCTTGAGGCGAAACGCGCGATCGTCCGCGAGCCGGGGCGATCGCGAGGGATCCGCCTCGCATGACCGGCGCCGGCCCCTACCACTTGCTGCGCGAATCCGGCGGCCGACCGGGGCAGCACAGCTGGTGGCACCGAGAGGACACGCCGACGCTGTCGACTACCTTGTCCACGCCTCCGGACAGCGCGAAGATCGCATCGCCCCGTGTTCGGTCTTGCTGTTGACGTAGCCCGCAGCGCCGAGGCGGACGAGGGCTCATCCGCGGCGTTGTTGCGCACGGTCGCGTAGACCTGGGCGCCGGCGGCCCGAGCGAAGTGCAGGGCGGAGAGCGCGACGCCGCCGCTGCCGATGATCAGAACGGTGCTGTTAGCGGTGATCGAGTGGTCTCCGTAGAGGGCGTTCCAGGTGGTCAGGGCTGCCACGGGCAGGGTGGCTGCCTCGGGGTGGTCGAGCCGTCGCCCTCATGGGGGCTGGGGTGTTTGCCGCCGTGATTACCGTCATCGTCACCGTGGGCGGCCGCGTGACTTCGGCGCCGCTGTCCGCGAAGCGATCGGCCCTCTCGTGTTTACGCGGCGAGGCGTTCGGCGAGGGCCTTGGCCTTGATGGCCGCGTCCTGAAGGGCGCGGTCACGGGAGCTTTCGAAGAGGGGCACCAGTTCCGCCATGGCCGGGTTGTGCGGGGCCATGGTGAGTTCCGGGACGATGAAGTCGAGGTCGAGGGCGAGCATTTCGGCGAGGGTCGCCGTCAGGTAGTTCTGCACGTACTCGTAGTGCTCCTTCGGGGTGCCGGGCGCGTAGGAGCCGCCGCGGCTGGCGACGACGGTGACCGGGGTGCCCTTGGCGGAGGGGCTCTCGCCCGAGGTGCGGCCGTAGAGGATCACGTTGTCCAGCCACGCCTTGAGGGTCGACGGGATCGAGTAGTTGTACATCGGCGCGCCGATCAGCACCGCGTCTGCACGCTCCAGTTCCTCGATCAGCTGGAGGCGTTCAGCGAAGGCGGCGGCTTGCTCGGGCGTGTGGGCGTTCGGATCGGCGAAGCCCGCGGTGTGTGAGGCGGCGGTGATGTGCGGGACGGGGGTGACGGAGAGGTCGCGGTAGATCACCGTGGTCTCCGGGTGCTGCTCTTGCCAGGTTTTGCGGAAGGTCTCCGTGACGGCGCGGGAGGCGGAAGCGCCGTCCGGGAACACGGAGGAGTCGATGTGCAGCAATGTCGCCATGGATTATCTCCAATAGGGGGTGACATGACGGGCTGGGCGCCTGTGCGGGTGCCGTAGGGCTCGTGGTCGGTGAGTTCGATGGGGCCGGCGGCGGTCAGGCCGGCGGCCAGGGGCGCAGGACGCCGTCGGGGTCGTAGCGCTTCCACAGGTCGGTGACGCGGGTGCCGGCTGGTTCGGGGTAGGCGCGTGCGAACGTCGTCTTGTCAGGATTGCTCTCGAAGTTCACGTAGGCGCCGTCGGTGTGTGGGGCGAGGGGCGCCCAGGCGGCGGTCAGCGTGGCGCGTTCGTCCGGCGGGAACGCCGAGGCGGTGACGAGGGTGTTCTGGTGGCGGTGTGTGAACGCCATCGCAGAGGGGGCCGGGTCGTGAACCGCGCCGCCGAGCGCACGCAACTGGACCAGGACCGGGTCGGGGGCGGCGGACGCCGCGACCAGGGCGCGGGCAGCGTCCGGGGTCATGTCGGTGAGCAGGCCGTTGGTCGTGCTGGAGGGCATCTGCCCGGCGTTGGGGTGCAAGTGGAGCGGTGGGACCAGCTCTGTGTAGGGGACGACATGGGCCTGCTGGGCCATGATGTCACCGATGCTGAGCAGCGGTTCGATGGCGTCGCGGATGACGGACGGGCTGTCCGATGCCACGACGGCGGTGATGAACGCGGTGGTGGCGGCGCCCTGCGAGGACAGCATCACCGCCGTCGACAGCTCGCGCGGCGCCCGCGCCATGACGGACTCCCAGCGCCGCAGCGTCTCCCCGGCCGGGTCCACCGCCGCGACCAGCTGTGCATAACCGACGTCACGAAGCTCCATGGCCTCGATTTCGAATGCCACCGCGATCCCGGCACCCGCACCGGCGCCGCGCATCACCCATAGCAGGTCGGGCTCGGCCTCGGCATCGGCGCGCACGGCCGATCCGTCGGGCAGGACGACCTCGACGGCGCGGATGCGGTCGATGGTGAGCCCGTACTGTCGTACGAGCCATCCGACGCCACCCCCGGTGGCGATGCCTCCGACACCGACGTTGCCGTGGTCGCCGGAACTGATGGCGAGCCTGTGGGGGGCGAGTGCCTGGGCGACCTGGGCCCAGCGGGCGCCCGCCTCGACGCGGACCAGTCGGGAGCCGTGGTCGAGGACGTCGACTCGGTGCAGCGCGCTCAGGTCGATGACGAGCCCGCCGTTGTTGGTGCCGCTGCCGGACAGGCCGTGCCCGCCGCTGCGGACGGCCACCCGAAGCCCCGTCTCCCGCGCGAACCGCAGCGCCGCCGCGACATCGCCCGCGGACTCGGGCAGGGCGACGGCGGCTGGGTGGCCCACGGCCGTGTAGGTGGAGCGGAGCAGGGGGTAGCGGCGATCGTCGGGCGTGACCAGCTTGCCGGCGAGCTCGACCGGCACGGTGGAGGGGGTGCCGTTCATCGCCCCCTCCGGAGGGCGCCGACGCGCTCGCGCACCGCGGGCACGACCTCGCCGGCGAAGAGCGTGAGCTGCTGCTGGGGGTCAGCGGCGGGCCAGAAGACGAAGGTGTCGAAGCCGAGTTCCACGGCCCACTCGGCGAGGGTGTCTGCCCACCGCCGCACATCGCCGACGAGCCCTGGTCCGTCCATGTGGTCGCCGATCACGCCGATCACGTTGTAGACGCGCCGGAGCGTCCTCGGGTCGCGGCCTGCGTCGGCGACCGCCTCGTCGATGATCCGCTGACGCGAGGGCACCTCCTGCGGCGGGACGTAGATGTTCAGCGGAGAGATCCAGCCGTCGGCCAGCCGGCCGGCGACGGCGAGCATCCGCGGCTTCTGGGCGCCGAGCCAGAGCTCGACGGGCTTCGGGGGCACCGGTCCGGCGCGGTAACCGCCGACGGCGTGGTACTGGCTGTGCAGTCGTACGACGCCCCCGGACAGGGCCGCGCGCAGGAGCCCCAGGGACTCCTGGGCGAATGCCACCATGTCCTGTCCGCGTCGCGCCGGTCCGCCCATCGAGGCGATGGCATCGGGGATGCCGCCCCCGCCGACCCCGAGCTGGATCCGTCCGTCGGTGATGACGCCCAGCGACGCGGCGGCCTTGGCGAGCATCACCGGCGGGCGCAACTGCAGGTCGGCGACGTCGGTGAGGAAGGAGATACGGTCGGTGACCGCGGACAGATGCGTGATCAGTGTCCACGTGTCGAGGTGGCCGGGCTGGTAGGGATGGTCCTGGACGGCGAGGTAGTCCAGCCCGGACTCCTCCGCCGTCCGCGCGAGGCGCCGGGTCTGCGCCCAGGTCCCGGCGGAGGGGTCGAGGCTCACTCCGAAGGCGAGTGGGCGTCCGTAGTCGGTCATGCATCTACGGTGCGCCGGACCGCCCCACCGCCAAAACGGCGGGTAAGGTGCTAATCTTTTGTAAGTGGACTCCATTCATGACGACACCTGCCCGAGCTTCGAGGGGACCCTCGAACTGATCGGACGCCGCTGGACGGGTTCTGTACTGCAGGCCGCCGACCGTGGAGCCCGGCGCTTCGGCGAGTACCGGGCGGTGATCGACGGCATCTCCGACCGGCTGCTCTCCCAGCGCCTGAAGGAACTCGAGGCCGCAGGCCTCATCGAGCGCACCATCATTCCCACTACGCCCGTACAAGTCCGCTATCGGCTGTCCCCGGACGGCCAGGCACTGGTGGACGCCCTGCAGCCGCTCGCGCAGTGGAGCATGCGCCGCTCGGGGCCCAGGGGTGCCGGGCGCGTTCCGTCGTCGACGTAGCCTCCGGCTAGCAACGAAAAGAAGGCGCGAGCACTCGACGCCGCCGGGCCGTACCGCCGGCAGCATGCGGCGGCGCGCACCGCGCCCGGCCGGTCGTGGCCACCGCGCACATGGCCTCGCGCAGGCCGCCGCCGCGCAGGACTGCCTGGACGTGCCCTGACCGGCTGCGTCAGCCGCAAGCCCCACGACGTCCTGAAACGGTCACCGCCATCGGCGTGCACCTGCCAGTTCCCGCGGATGTACCACCCACTTAGCTGTCCGTGGCGATGCGCACGGCGTCCCCGGACGTGCGGGCGGAGTCGTCCAGTGAGGCGAGCAGGCGCAGTCGATCTTCGGAGTCGCTGCCGGGGCGGGCGTGGTAGGTGACGAGGGTCTGTCCGTGGGTGCCGGGGATGAGCAATTTCTCGTAGTGCAGCTCCAAGGGACCGACCTGGGGATGTTGCAGCGAGCTGGTCCCGGTGGCCTTGTGCTTGACGTCCTGACGTGCCCACAGCTTGCGGAAGCGATCACTGCGTACGGAGAGCTCACCCACGATCTCGACGAGTCGCGGATCGTCGACGTCCGGGCCGACGACGGACCGCAGGTAGGGCACGATCCGGGCGGTCATCTCCTCCCAGTCGGCATGCAGCGCGCGCAGTCCTGGTTCCAGGAAGGCGTCGAGAATGCTGTTGCGGCCGGGCGCGTTGAACGGTGAGAGGGCGACGGCCAGGGGGTTGGCGGCGAGAACATCCATGTACGTGTCGTGGACGTACGCCGGGGTCAGCGGCCAGGTGTTGATCAGGATGCGGATGCCGTCGCCGACTTTCTCGGGGCGGCGGGAACGCCGACGGCGGGTGCTGGGAGAGGTGGCCAGCTGGACGAGGTAGGCGGTGGCCTCCTCGTCCAGTCGCAGTGCGTTGGCGATGCTGACCAGGACCTGCTCGGAGGGGTGCCGGTCACGGCCTTGCTCCAGCCGAACGTAATAGTCGGAGCTGACACCGGCGAGGAAGGCGACCTCCTCCCTGCGCAGGCCCGGGACGCGCCGGTTGCCGGTGTCGGGGATGCCTACCGTGGCGGGCTGGACGAGTTCCCGGCGGGCGCGCAGGTACTTGGCCAGGGCTCCCGGATCACCGTTGGCTGTCATGCGTTCCAGCGTAGGCATGCGCCTGCCCGTCCGGGTGGCCCTGCCAGTCCCAGTCTCAGGCGGTCCTGGTCGGCCCGCTACAGGTTGCGCACAGTGGCAGAAGTACGGCCGCAACCGACAGGGACAGACGGTGAGCGGCATCCCGCCCCGCCGGGGGCAGGCCGACGCAGTGCCCTTGGGACGCTCGTCGTACTGGTCACATACCGGTTCGGCCGTATGCCCGCACTTACATTCCGACCGAGGAACGCCCATGTCCGAACTCTTCCGCACTCCCTTCGACCGCCACTCGACCACTTCGGAGGTGATCGACGGCGTCGACCTCTCCGGCAAGCGCGCCGTGATCACTGGCGCCACATCGGGCATCGGCGTGGAAACCGCCCGGGCACTGGCGTCCGCCGGCGCAGAGATCACCCTCGCAGTCCGGCGCCCCGACGCCGGAGAACAGGTTGCAGCCGATCTGCGGACCAAGACCGGCAACGACGCCATCCACGTCGCCCGGGTGGACGTGGCGGACCTGGACTCCGTGAACGTGTTCACCGCTGCCTGGGCCGGCCCCCTGCACATCCTGGTCAACAACGCCGGGATCATGATGCTCCCCGAACTGGAGCGGGGCACCGGCGGCCACGAGCAGCAGTTCGCCACCAACTACCTGGGACACTTCGCCCTGGCCCTGGGCCTGCACAGCGCACTCGCCGACGCCGGCGGTGCGCGCATGGTGACCGTTTCCTCCAGCGGGCACCTGTTCTCCCCGGTTGTCTTCGACGACCTCGACTACCGCTTCCGCCCCTACGACGCGCTCGGCGCCTACGGACAGTCCAAGACCGCCGAAGTGCTCCTCGCCGTCGAGGCGGACCGTCGTTGGTCGAGCGAGGGCATCAGGGCGAACGCGCTGCATCCCGGGGCGATCGCCACCAATCTGCAGCGGCACACCGGCGGCCTGAAGACACCTGAGCCCTACCGGAAGACCATTGAGCAGGGTGCGGCCACCTCCGTCTTCCTCGCCGCCTCCCCGCTGGCCGAAGGCGTCGGCGGACGCTACTTCGAGGACGTCAACGAAGCCCCGCAGGTTACCTCACGGCCCACCCGACTGGGCGTGCCCGGAGTGGCGGCCTACGCACTCGATGCCGCGAACGCCGAGCGCCTGTGGGACCTCGGCACCACCATCCTGCGCTGACCGCGGTCATGAGCTACGACGGAGATCCCCAAGGAAGCAGGCACATGAGCAACATCAGAAGAGTCGGTTTCATCGGGCTCGGTGACCAAGGCGGGCCCATGGCCGAGGCGATCGGCGAGCAGGGCTTCGAGCTGCATGTATGGGCGCGCCGACCGGCGTCGTTGTCCGCCGTGGCGGCTGTGCCGCACGTGGTGCACGATACGGTGGCCGACCTGGCGGCCTCCGCGGAACTGATCGGGCTCTGCCTGCGCGACGACACGGACATCTGGAGCCTGCTCGACGACCAGCGACTCCTGGGGAACACCGCTCCCGGCACGATTATCGTCAACCACGGGACAGGCGACCCCGCCGAGGCCGAGCGGATCGGCGCGCACATCGCCGAAGCGGGCGCGGTCTATCTTGACGCACCCGTCAGCGGCGGCGGTCCGGGCGCCCGCGCCCGCACCTTGACCACATTCGTCGGCGGGCACTCAGACACCTTCCGCGCCGCACGCCCGGTGTTCGAGGCTTTCAGCGACACCGTGCGGCTGATGGGCCCGGTCGGGAGCGGACAGCTCACCAAGCTGTTCAACAACGCACTGACCATCACCAACATGAAGAACGCCGAAGACGTTCTCGCCCTGGCCGAACAGATCGGTCTCGACCTACCCACACTGATCGAGACCATAGGCGCCAGCAGCGGTGGCAGCGCGGCACTCCGCGCTCTCGGCACCGACATCACCCCCGACCTCGCCGAACACCTCCACCCGCTGATGCGCAAGGACATGCAGCACTTCGCGCATGCCGTACGCGAGCGCGGCGCACGTCCCGACGAAGTCCTGGCACGCGGTGAGGCCGGCGCGTCCGGTCTGGTCCAAGCCGCCCGCCTGGTCGCCCGGGCCAGGACCTGAATCTTCCACGGCGGAGGCCCGCCCGGCCGACTGAGCAGCGGGACCAGGGTTCACCGGTAGTGGGCGGGGCTGTCCCCGTCGAAGGCCGGCGTCCACCACATGCCGTATCTCTCACCTGGCTGGAGAATCGGCTGCAAGTGAGTATGGAACTCCGCCGCTGATAGGGGTCGGAAATGGGAGAGCACATCCTTGAGCCGGAGGCTCAGGAAATCGCGGACGCGACAGCGAACCCGCCCTACCTGTACGAACTCGGTCCGGAGGGCGCCCGTAAGGTACTCGACGACATCCAGGCTGCCCCGGTCGACAAGGTCGAGGTCGGCGAGGACAAGTGGATCACCGTGCCGGCAGAGGTGGGCGATGTCCGGGTCCGCCTGCTCAAGCCGCTGGGTGCCGAGGGCCCTCTGCCGGTGATCATCTACATCCACGGAGGTGGATGGATCCTGGGCAACTCGGGTACACACGACAGGCTCATCCGCGAGCTGTGCGATGGTGCGAAGGCGGCGGTGGCCTTCGTCGAGTACGACCGCTCCCCGGAGGCCCGCTACCCGGTGGCGATCGAGCAGGCCTACGCGACCGCGCAGTGGGTCACGAGGAACGGGGCGGACGAAGGACTCGATGTGAGCCGTATGGCAGTCGCCGGTGACTCGGTCGGAGGAAACATGACGGCCGCCGTCGCGATCATGGCCAAACAGCGGGGCGACGTGAGCTTCGTCCATCAGTCGATGTACTACCCGGTCACGGACGCTGCACAGGACACCGACAGCTACCGGGAGTTCGCCAACGGCCCCTTCCTCACGGCGAAGGCCATGGAATGGTTCTGGGACGCTTACATCCCCGGCAACGGCGCACACCGCAGCGAAATCACGGCGTCGCCGCTGCGCGCCACGCCGGAGGAACTTGCCGGACTCCCGCCGGCCCTCGTGATCGTCGACGAGAACGACGTGCTACGTGACGAAGGCGAAGCTTATGCACGCAAGCTGACCCAGGCCGGCGTTCCGACGACCAGCGTCCGCTACAACGGCATCATCCACGACTTCATGATGCTCAACCCCGTACGACCGACCAACGCCACCACTGCCGCCATGGAGCAGGCCATTCGCGCCCTGCGAAAGGCATTCAAGAGTGACTAGACAGTGCCCTGCATGAGGCGGATGTCGCTACGCTCACCATCATCGAAGCTGCACACGGATCGGCCGGCGTTCACTGCGGCCAGCGCCAACGTGTGACCTCGCTGCCCGGCAGCTGTCGAGCGGGCTCTACGTGCAGCTGTTGAAGCCCAGGGATTCGACGAACTCACGACCACGACGTCCGGACCGGCCCCGGTGATCGCGATCGCTTGCGCGCGGTGGTGCCCGCTCGCGGGGCGCCCTGTTCCAGGTCGTCGAGTAGTTCGACCGCGCGCGATATCACGCGCTACGGCTTCCGAGGCATCGAACGTGGTGCCGCGTGGGGTGGCCGGAGGTGGGCGTTCATCCGGTCCGCATCTGCTTGTCCGCCGACATCACGAGCCCTCTAGCCGACCACTGTGTGCCACGGTCCGGCAGGGCCGGCCAGGTGCGGTCGAGCCGCGCCGGCCGGCTCTGTCGTGGTCACTCCGCTGACTGGAGTTCCGAAGTCTCCGCGCTCTTGGCCGCGACGACCGACTGGTGCTGCGGCTTGCCTGCGTTGACGGCGAGGAACGCGACTAGTGCCGCCGCGACGAGGAATCCGGTGCCCCACCAGTAGGCAACGGAGTAGCCGTGGACCAGCGACAGGCCAGGGAGGGAGGCGGTGCCGTGATGGGAGGCGACGTACCCGGTGGTGGCGCTTGCGGCGATGGTGTTGAGCAGCGCGGTGCCGATGGAGCCGCCCATCTGCTGCGAGGTGTTGGTCATGGCGGAGGCGACCCCGACGTCGCGGGGTTCTACACCATGAGCGCCCAGACTGAAGGCGGGCATGAACGCCGTGCCGATACCGGCGCCCACCACTATCTCGGCCGCTGCGATGTACCCGAACGAGGAACCGACGTCAAGCAGCGCGAGCATCAGCACACCGATACCAGACACCGCGTATCCGGCAGCCATCAGCAGGCCGGGGCGGACCCGGTGCGCGAGGCGGGCACCGATCTGTGTGGAGCCGATGGCCTGCGCGGCGGCCATCGGAACGAAAGCCGCTCCGCTCTGCACTGGTGTGTATCCCTTCACCAACTGGAAGTAGTAGCTGAGGAAAAGGAACATGCCGAGCATGGACATGACCGACAACGCCAGGGAGAGATAGGAGCCGGCGCGGTTGCGTTCTGTGAGGACGCGCAGCGGCAGCAGTGGTGACGTCACCTTGGCCTCAAGCAGGACGAAGGCCACCAGCAGGACGGCGGACAGGACGAACATGCCAATGGTCACGCCCGCGCCCCAGCCGTCGCTCTCCGCCTTGGCGAAGCCGAACACCACGGCGACTGCGCCGCCGCTGGCCAGAATGGCCCCCGGCATGTCCAGCCGACCGCGATCCGTGTGCGCGCCGGGGTCACGCACCACGGTCAGGACACCGATGATCCCGATGGCCGCGATGGGGAGGTTGATGTAGAACCCCCAGCGCCAGTCGGCGTACTCGGTGAAAAACCCGCCGAGCAGCAGGCCCAAGGCGCCGCCCGCGGTGGCTATGGCGCCGTAGACGCCGAAAGCCTTGGCGCGCTCCCTGGCGTCGGTGAAGGCCAGGGAGATCAGCGCCAGGGCGGCAGGAGCGAGGAGCGCGCCGAACACGCCTTGAAGGGCACGGGCAGTGAGGAGCGTTGGCAGATTCTGCGCCGCACCGCCGAGGCGCCCGAGGCCAGGGCGAAGCCGACCAATCCGATCACGAACACCCTCTTGCGCCCCCAGAGATCGCCCAGCCGTCCGCCCAAAATGAGCAGACCTCCGAAGGCCAAGCCGTATGCGGTGATGACCCACTGTCGGCCGCCGTCGGTGAAGTGGAGGTCGTGCTGAGCGGACGGCAGGGCGATGTTCATGATCGCCCCGTCGAGGAAGACCATCAACTGGGCGATGGCAATGAACAGCAGGGCCAACCAGCGTCGGGGGTCGGGATGGTGGACGTCTTGGGACATGACTTGCATTCCTTTGAGGTGTCGTTCGTCGGCCGGGTTCTCCGGTCGCGCTGCGTCAGCGGAAGCGCCGTGCCGGTGAGCGGGGGCGCGTTTTTTGGCATCGATCAGGCGGTGCGGAGGAGAGGGCGTCGCGCACCGTGCGCATGTCGTCGGCCGGATGTCGGGCGAGGCGGGCGTCGTTTCAGGTCATGCCGTGGGCCTGGTCGGCGACCCGTACGTCGCTCCAGATCCGCCGAGAGAACAACGTCGTCCTCGGTGCCGTCGATCTCCCAGCGGAAGTCGTCACTCTGGGTGGTGCAGCTGCGGTTAGGTCACCAATGCGGCCGCTGTACCCGTCAGCAAGCCGACCTCGTCGGTGACGGCAGCGAACCCCCCGCCCTGGATTCAAACTCGAACGATCGTTAAATTATGTGGGCAAAAAAACGCCTCCATGACATGCGGCGCCGGTCCCGGCCGGGTGGTTCCGGCGCCGCACACTCAACGAAGGCAGTTCAGGGCGACCTCTGCAGCCCGCGTCAGCGCGCTGCGATCCGCATTGATGGCACCCATGACCCGTAGCCCCTGGAAGGTCATGACCAGGAATCCTGCGAGATCCGCGGCGCTCCGGTCGGCCGCTATCTCGCCACGTCCCTGCGCCTCGGCGATCACTTCGAAGAGTGTCAGTTCAAGCAATTGCGTCGTCGTGCGGAGCCGCTCGGCCACCTTCGCATCGCTGTGTGCACGCTCCATGGCCGCCCCTACGATCAGGCAGGATGCCTGACCGGGGCCACAGGTGATCTCGTCTATCACCGCTTCGAAAGCCGCACGGACCGTCTCCCGCACGTCACCGCCGGCGCGCAGCATCTCGATGAACGGCAACGCATAGCGCCGCCGGTACAAGTCCAGTGCGGCCAGGTAGAGACCCTCCTTGCTGCCGAAGGCCGCGTAGAGCGAACCACTGCCGATATCCATGGCCTCGGCCAGGTCCCGCACGGACGTGCCGCCGTATCCGGTTTGCCGGAACGCCTCCATCGCTGCGGTGACGGCGGCTTCGGTGTCGAACTCACGAGAGCGTGCCATACGCCCACCGTACCTCTGTAGCGAGCGATCGCCAAATAATTATGAGTGCTGGCCGTAAGTGGTCGAGCGGCGGCTGCTCCGGTGGATGCGAGACGCGCGAGGCCGACGCCGCCTTGGCCTCCGGTGTCCCGTCATACACCGCACTTCGCGAGCGGCGGCCAGGAGATGCCCGGCTGACCGGACCCGGTGTTCTGCAGGAGACCGCCTTCTGCGTGTTGATCCACGCGCCGCCTGTTCTTGTGTTCGGGACCCGCCTTTTTTGACGCTCCGTTCCATATGCGCTTCACTGGGTCGAGCCCACCGGCCGGGATGCTCGGTGAGTGCCGACTTCCTCCATGACGGCGAAGTAGCAGCCGCCACCACAAGCCTCGCCCTTCGGGTCGGGTCCGACATGTGCCCGTCACCCTCCTGCGTGGCCGCGACGCGGCCCCCTGCCCACGCCCTCACAAGGTCCGTCTTGCAGGAGCGATGAGCAGCATCGGTGCCGGCGTCATCGGCGCGAGCCAGGGCCTCCATCGCCCGCATCCCCGACCTGACAGCCCTGACTGGATGCGAAGTGCGGGGCGACAGTTATCAACGACGGCAACACCATCATCGCCACGACACCCCAACGCGGATCTCAGCCATCGGCACTGTTGAAGAACGGGGCCGCCGTCTCAGTCCTCACCTTGCCGGGGACCTCACCCTCCAGACGGACCCCGGCCGGCTACCTCCCTGCTACGACGATCCAACTTCGATCAACATCAAGAGGAAGCATGAAAACAGTAGGAGTATCTGAATTCGGAGGGCCGGAAGCCTTGCGCGTCTTCGAGGTGCCCGAGCCTCATTCCGGCCCCGGGCAGGTGCGCATCCGGGTGCACGCTGCCACGGTGAACCCTGGTGACCGCTACTTGCGTAACGGGGCACTGGGCCGTACGTCCCCCGCACCCCCGTACGTCCCCGGCATGGAGGCAGCCGGGGTGGTGGACGAGATCGGCAGCGGCACCGACACCGACTTGCGCCTGGGAGACCGCGTGATGGCGATGGTCAACCCGACCACTCTCACGGGCGGCGCCTACGCGCAATATGTTGCCCTGCCCGCGGACCAGGTGGCCCGCGCGCCACGGGGGGTGACCCATGCCGAAGCGGCCACCTTGCCCATGAACGGGCTGACGGCGCGGCTCGCTCTCGACCTGGCCGGGCTCTCACCGGGGCAGATACTCGCGGTCACCGGCGCGCCGGGAGCCGTGGGCGGTTACGTGACCCAGTTGGCCACAGCGGACGGACTCACCGTCGTCGCGGACGCCTCGCCGGCCGATGAGGAACTCGTGCGCTCGTTCGGTGCCGACGTCGTCGTACCCCGGGGGGCCGATGTTGCTCAGCACATCCTGCGAGCGGTGCCGCGAGGCGTTGCGGGGCTGATCGACGCTGCCGTCATCGGATCGGCGGTGGTGGCGCCCGCCGTACACGACGATGGCGTCATCGTCACCGTCCTCGGCGAAGGATCCCGCGCCCTTAGCCCCGACGAGATGGGGCGCCGGTCCCTGCGCTTGCGCACGGCCTTCGTCCCAGACTACCTAGGCGACCGCAGCCGACTCGACCGGCTGCGTCAACAGGCCGAATCAGGAGCGCTTTCTCTCCGCGTAGCTCGTACCTTCCCTGCCGAACAGGCAGCAGAGGCTCACCGCCTGATGGAGGCCGGCGGCATCCGTGGCCGCCTCGTCCTGGAATTCTGACCCCCTCCACCTACCTTCGCCGGCGGTACTCGAGGAACGGAGGAGAGGCATCCACCAGCCGGACAGGGCGCCGGTCCGCAGTGACGCCGCTGCGCCCCGGCGGTCGGTTCCGCCGTACACCGTCGAAGGCGCCCCGCACAGGTCCACCGGTGGGCGTCCTGTGACATTGAAGGAAGGCCACGGCTATCGGCCAGGCCTCCTTGTGCCCGCAGTGGTCCGCCCAGGCGAAGGACGCATGGTCGGGCCACTGCAGGCGAGGCGCCCCTTCAGCTGAGCGACCGGCGTCGAGCAGGCAGGTTCGTCGGCCTATGGGCGAACGGCTTCTCCGCCGTCACAGCACCTCCCACAGCGGCTCTGGCTGGGCCGGCGCACCTCCGCACCACACCGCCGCCTCCGTGCGTCCAGTGTCGCGCTCGATCGCGAGGTCCAAGATGTGACCGCCGGGGCGTTCGATACAGATAGACAGAGCGCTTTCTTGTCATATCGTTCCACATAAGGTTCACTGAGATGGCAGCGCCTGATCGCGACACACCGGTAGCAAGGCATTCCCACGGTCGAGTGCCAGGCCGGTCGCCCAAGGGCCCAGACCCTCAGTGCCCGTCGCCCACGTACTGGGGCGGCGTCGAAAGGAATCAGCATGGACACGCACGAATCCCGCACGCCCTCAGCATGGCGTTCACGTATGGTCGGCGCAGCCGCGGTAGCCGCACTGCTGGTCGGCGGGGGTGCGGGCGCGGCGGCCTGGGCCTCCCCGTCCGCGTCCGCGGCGCATCATCCGGCCCAAACCGCTGCGGCACGCGACGCGGCCACACTGCAGCAGCTGGCTGACGTCGAGGACATCCGCCAGGTGAAGGCACGCTACTTCCGCTACCTCGACAGCAAGCAGTGGTCCAAGCTGGCCGCCCTCTTCACCGCCCACCCCACCATCGACGTGGGCGCGAAGTACAGCAGCGGCAAGGAACTCGCCGAGAAGACGGCGGCGCTCCTGGGTGACGCGCCCACTGCCCACCAGGGTTTCCTGCCCGAGATCGAGGTGCGCGGAAACCGTGCGTCAGCGATCTGGGCGATGGAGGACTACGTGAGTTTCCCGCCGGGCTCGAGCTACAAAAACGGCTTCCACGGTTACGGTCAGTACCACGACACCTATCAGCGCATCAACGGTCACTGGTACATCTCCAGCACCGTGCTGTCCCGGTTCCGGGAGGACCCCGTCCCCAACTGGACGCCGTCCGCCGCACAGAAGTAATCGTCGACCACAACCCTCGGCCCGCACAGGGCCGCTCTCACAGGAGTGACAACATGAGCACCATTGGTGTCGGAATCATTGGTGGCAGTCCGGGTGGCTGGGCCTCCATCAGCCACATCCCGGCTCTGCGGGCGCTACCGGACTTCGAGCTCCGGGCCGTCAGCACCTCGCGCCGCGAGTCCGCGGAGGCGGCCGTGCGGGAGTTCGGCGTCGAGGCGGCCTTCGACAACCATGCCGCGCTGCTGGCCCACCCGGGGGTCGACGTCGTCGTGGTGGCGGTCAAGGTTCCGCACCACCGGGAGCTGGTCTCGGCGGCGATCGACGCCGGGAAAACCGTCTACTCCGAGTGGCCGCTCGCCCTGAACCTGGCCGAGGCCACCGAGCTGACCCGGCGCGCGGAGGCCGCCGGAGTGCGCACCGTCATCGGCCTCCAAGGGCGTTACCATCCCGAGTTGCGCTACGCGCGGCGCCTGATCGAGGACGGCCGAATCGGCCGGGTCATCGGCACCACCCTGGTCGGCTCCGGAATGGTCTGGAACGGGCAGACCACCAAAGCGCACACCTACTGGTACGACGACACCCAGGGCGCGACCCCCCTGTCCGGCGCCGCCCTGCACGCCATCGACGCGCTCAACGTCACCCTCGGGGAGTTCGAGCACCTGTCGGCCAATCTCGTGCGCGGCCGCACGGAGGTGACCGTGACCGACGATGGCGACACCGTCATCCCGGTGACCGCCCCGGACCAGATCTCCCTCATCGGTACGCTTGAGAACGGCGCCGCCGCCTCGGTCTTCTACCGCGGTGGTGCCTCGCGCGGCGACAACTTCCGCTGGGAGATCAACGGCACGGACGGTGACATCGTCCTGACCGCCCCCTGGGGCAACGTCCAGGTGACCGACCTCACCCTCCAGGCCGGCTTCGGCGAGGATGCGACAGTCTCCACGCTCGAAGTGCCCGCCGAGTACTCGGCCGACATCCCTGCGGGCCTCATCGGTCCGGCCAAAAACGTTGCCGCGCTCTACACCCATCTGGGACGGGACCTGCGCGAGGGAACCCGCACGGTTCCCGACTTCGCTTACGCCCACACCCGCCACCAGCTCCTGCACGCCATTGGGAACGCATCACGGCAGAAGACCGCGCAGACCCTCGGCTGAGTCGCGCCAGTTCGCCGCATCACCCCGATGCTATGGAGGCTGCGGACCCGCCAACCGCCGGATATATATCGAACGATCGCTAATGAATTGCGCATCGGCATAAGACGGGTCGGCGAACCCTGTCACCCGCCGACACGTCAGCTTCGAGCACACGTCCCATGACCACAACGGAGAAGACGAGCATGCATAGCCCCATGTCCACGAACGGTGTGCCCAGCGGGCCGGTCGACGCCGGCCTCAGAGTCGATCCGGTCGCAGCAGCGGCCGCTTTGCAGCCGCTGCTGCGGGAGCACGCCGCTCGCGGTGACAGCGACCGCGCTGTACCGGCCGAGGTCGTCCGGGCACTGTCCGACGCCGGCATCTTCCGGTTGTTGACACCGAAGCGGTACGGCGGTCAGGAAGCTGACCTGGGCACTCTGACCGGCGTCTCGGAGGTGCTCGGTGCAGCCGATGGCTCGGCGGCCTGGGTCGCAATGATCATTTCTGTGACGAACTGGCTGGCTTGTCTCTTCCCGGACCAAGCGCAGGAGGAGGTGTTCGGTGCCGACCCCGATGCGCGGGTGACCGGCGTGGCGGCGCCAACGGGTGTCGGAGAGCGGGTGCCGGGCGGCTGGCGGGTCACCGGCCGCTGGTCGTACAACTCGGGTGCTCCCTACGCAACCTGGGCGGCAGTCGGCGCACTCCTGAAGGACGAGAACGGTGCGGTCGCGGACCAGGCTCTGGTGCTGATTCCCGCGTCGGAACTGGTCATGGAGGACACCTGGCACACAGCCGGGATGCGGGGTACCGCCAGCAACACCCTTGTGGGAAAGTCCGTGTTCGTTCCCGAGCACCGAGTCCTGTCGGTCCCGACGGCGTCCGAGGGGGTCTACCCCCGTACGAACCGCGAGGAGGCGCTGTACGGCGCCTCGTTCGGCCCGATGTTGCTGTTGTGTCTGCTCGGTCCGCTGCTCGGACTGGGCAAAGCGGCTCTGGACGCGGTGGTGCAGGCGGCCGCCTCCAAGCCGCTGTCGTTCACCGTCCACGGCCGGCAGGCGGACTCGGTGGGCATCCAACTGCAGGTGGCCGAGGCGGCGATGAAGATCGAGACAGCCCGGCTGCACACACACCGCGCGACCTCGCAGGTCGACCAGGCGGCCGCTGCCGGTCCGTTGGACTACCCAGCGCGCGCCCACCTCAGAGCTCAGGCGGGCTATGCGGCTCGCCAGATCCTCGAGGCCATAGGCATCCTGTTGGACGCCCACGGCGCCTCCGCGTTCGCCGAGACAACCCCCTTGCAGCGCATTTGGCGCGACGCGAACACCGCAGCACGACACGCCGGGCTGATCCCTGCCGTCGGCCTGGAGGTCTACGGCAAGACACTACTGGGGGTGAACGAGCGAGTGAGCCTCATGGTCTGACCCGGAATCGCCGCTGATGTCTCGCGGCAAGGAGAGGCCCTCGAGTCGACGGGACCAACCCTGCTAAAGCCCACACATAGGAACACACCCGGAGAGCGCCATGTCCGAATACCAGACACTGTCAGACATCGAAGAGATCAAGAAGCTCAAGGCGCGCTACTGCCGTTTCGTCGACACGCGCAACTGGCAAGGGCTGCGGGACCTGTTCACCGATGACGCCCGCTCTACCCTCGGCGGCGACGACGAGTCAGTCGAGGACTTTATCTCCCTCGCCCGGGAATGGCTGGGCGATTCGACGAGCGTGCACAGCGTGAGCATGCCGGAAATCGAGATCACCGGCCCTCGGACAGCCCGCGGTATCTGGGGCATGGAGGACATCGTGACCTTCCCCAGTCACCCCGGCGAGGCACCCAAGGGCATCCACGGCTGGGGACACTACAAGGAGGAATACCGCAAGGTGAACAACCGCTGGCTGATCCACCGGATGGACCTCCAGCGCCTGAGGCTCGGCCCTCTTGAGGGCGGATTCCCCGACGACTGACAGGCACCGACCAACCACGTGACCTACGCGGCGGGTGGGTGTGGAGGGTGTCCCGATCACCACGACAAGGCGCCGAGCTGGATATGGGCCTGCACGCGCAGGTCACACCAGTCGCGCCAGGACGAGTACGTGCGTGCCCCTCTCAACAGCAGAAGGGTGCGGAGCCGGTGGATAGCGGCTCGGCTCGCCGGGTCCGTAGCAGCACTGGGCCGCGACCGAGGTCCCTGTGGTGGGATCTGCCCCCCTGATGACGGAGGTGTCCACGCCGTCCCCGAGTACACGCGCAGGGCGGCCTCACGCAGAGCCGGCCGCGTCCTCGCGACGTCCAAGTCCCAACACGCCGCCGCGAGGCGTTTGCCCGCGGACACGTCTCCTTCCTCCACAGCTCCACCGCGTGTTCATCGCATGCGAGTGCAGACGGTGATCCGCCGGTACTTCGGGGGCTGAGCCTGTCGGTGGCGACGGTGCTCAAGGACTTCTTCGGCTAGGACCCCGGCCCTTCGTACACAGCGCTGCGCCCGACACCCTCACGGGAACGACCCGAATCGATGCCTCGGCCGCAGCATGCCATCGCATCACAGCAGCATCTTGCGACGACATCAAGGAGAGCACATGAGTTTTCCCTTCCCTGTTCCCGACAAGAGCGACCCGCGTTGGACGCGCGAGGAGGGGGTCCACGTCCGCCGGGGCGAGGGCACCGCTCGCTGGCTCGCCGGCGACACCTACACGATCAAGGTGACTGCTGACGACACCAACGGTGTCCTGGGATTCGCCAAGGCCGTCGTCCCGCCGGGTGGCGGGCCGGTCGCGCACGCCCACGGCAACGAGGACGAGGCCTTCTACGTCCTGGACGGTGAGCTGGAATTCCTCCTCGGTGAAAGGATATTCACCGTGAGCAGCGGTGACTTCGTCTTCGTTCCACGGGATACGCGTCACCGATTCAAGAACGTGGGTGACAAGGACGTGACTTTCCTGTTCATGTACACCCCGGGTGGACACGAGCGCTTCTTCATCAGGTACGGGGACGCGCCCGTCGAGGGGGAGACGTCTCCCCTCTGGGGGCCCGAACGGTATGCCGCCCTGGTCGACGGCCTACTCGAGGAGAACGTGACGATCCTGCCTGAGGGATAAGCCCGAAGGCGCGGAACTCGGACCCAGCCTGCGACCGAGCCGACGGGACCCAAGAGCGTTCACCACCGGCCATATGAAGACCACCGGTCGGATGCACCTGACCTGGATCTTTCGTGAGGTCCGTCGACGGAGTCGGCGACCCTTTCGCTTTCCGGGGCGGGTGGTGGGCAGGCCGGCCCGGCCGTCACGTCGGGTGGGTGCCGGGTTCCTGTGCGGGCCCGGTGTTCCCGCGCCGACGGATCGCCGTGACGAGACCTGCACCCAGCGTTGCGGCACCTGCGGCCACACCGACCATGATCCAGATACGGTCGCCGGTGGCCGCGAGGCTGGGAGAGGTCACCGAGCGCAGGCCTGCCGCACGCTCTATGAGCCGGGCCATGGCCTCGGGGTGCGAAACAGGAACCGCGTGCGATGACGGTACCTCGACTGAGACGGCGTTGGCCCTCTTCGCCATCCAACGCTGCGCCGCGGCCGGGATGTTCTTGTCGTCGCTTGCGATCAGGTCGAACGAGGGAATGTCCTGCCACGCCTCTCCGCTTGCTCTGTCTTCAAGGGCTTGAGCGGCCACGGGACGTTGGGTGGCCGCCATGACCGCGGCCTTCGTCGGGGCGACGTCGGCGGCAAACTGCTTGTGGAACAGTTCCTGCTTGATGTACAGGTCCGTTCCGGTACCGCCGCCAGCGAGCGGGAAGGGTACTTGTGTCAGTGTCTGCCCCAGGGTACTGCCGGGGTATTTGGCTGCGAGTTCGCTGGCGCTCTCGCCCTTCGCCGGAATGAAACCGGCCGCGAATACCAGCGCTTTCACGTTCGGGCTGCTGAGAGCCGCCTCGTTGATGACCGCACCACCGTAGGAGTGACCGACCAGCACAACGGGGCCCTTGATGCTGCGCAGTACGCTCGCGGTGTAGGCACCGTCGTACTGCAGCCCTCTCAGCGGGTTGGCCGGAGCCATGACCGGATACCCGGCGGCCCGCAAGCGCTCGACCACCCCGGTCCAGGCGGATGCGTCGGCGAACGCGCCGTGCACGAGAACAATGGTGGGCTTGTCACCGGTCCGCGGTGCAGTGCCGTCGGCGAAGGCTGGTGACACCGCCGCGCCGCATGTCGCCATACAGGCCGCAAGCAGGCCCAGGCTGCGTATGAAACCGCCATGGGCCCTGGACTGGGATGCGCTCATCTGCCCGCCTTCCTTGTCGTCTCCGGCTTCCGATCGTCGGAGTGCCCTCCCCTAAGGGCACTCCGAAACGGGCATTCGAGTGACAGGCGGGCTGCCGGTTCACAGAAGAGCCGCGAAAGCTTCAGGGGCGCGCTCCGGGCCGAGTGGTGAGCAGCCGACGACACCGGTTCGCCCTCCTTATCCGCTGCGACGGAGCGCCTCGGCGCTGCTCCTTCCACACAGCACCGCGTGCTTGAAAGCCAAGCCCGCGGTCAAGCCGGACAGGTGCAGGTGCCCGGCTAGGGTGACGCCGGTGATCGGGAGCACCCGCACGCGTGCCGCCGCTGCTGCGGGCGGCGCCGCCCGCCAGGCTCCCCCAAGCCGTCCTGGCCGCCGACCCGGTGGTGCCGGGGCGCGCTGCCGTCGGTCACCCCGGCAGGCTCGTCATCCTGATGACACTGCTCAAGATGGTTACTCTTTTCCTCTGATCTGTGGCCCGCCTGCATGGTTTTCGTGTGATAGGCAAGACCGACCGTCGATCGGCAACACGGCGCCGCCTCTGCCCGGCGCCAACTGCCCCTACGCCATCGCGTACCACTGCGTGGGTGTGGCCGACTACTGGCTGGGCCATGTGGTCGAGGGACGTCACGTCGACCGCGACCGGCCGGCCGAGTTCACGGCGAAGGGGGACGCACAGCGCCTGCGGAGGGAGGCCGACGCGCTCTTCGCGCGCCTGGAGGCGGACCTCGACGGGACGCTGCCGTCCGATCCGCCGCGCAACGCGCCTCCGGCCGAGTTCGAGGGCCCGGAGCGTCCCTTGAGCGTGCAGGGCGTCCAGCTCCACGTACTGGAGGAACTGGCCCAACACCACGGGCAGGTGCAGATCACCCGGGATCTCCTGCGAGCGGGGGAGTCCGCGTGAACGCCGTACCGGGGTCGGGACGTTCCCGGCTTCGACGATCTCGGCCTCGACTGGCTGCGCGCTCGCGGCAGCGTGAAGTGGCACCGCCCGGAGCGGGACGTCCTGCCGGCGTGGGTGGCCGACATGGACTTTCCCACCCCGCCGCCGGTGGTGGCCGCGCTGCGTGAGGCCGTCGACCGGTGCGATCTCGGTTACCGGGACTGGCCGGACGGCAGTCCGCTGCGTATGGCCTTCGCCAAGCGGATGGCCGAGCGGTTCGGATGGGCCGCGTCGGGGCACCGCGTGCGCGAGCAGACCGACCTCATCCAATGCCTGCAACTCGTCCTCCACCTCGCCACGTCGGACGGCGACGCGGTGGCGGTGCAGACGCCCAACTACCCGCCGTTCCTGGCGACGTTGCGGACGATGAACCGGCGGATCGTGCCCGTTCCGATGCGGACGGCGGTGACGGCTGGCGCATGGACTTCGCCGCCCTGGACACCTCGGTGAAGCGGTCCGCCTGCAAGGCGCTCGTCCTGGTCAACCCGCACAACCCCACCGGCCGGGCGCTGACGCGGCACGAACTCGGCGAGATCGCGGCGATCGCGCGACGACACGACCTGCTCGTCACAGCGACGAGATCCACGCCGAGCTGACCTACGCCCCCCACCGGCACATCCCTTTCGCGAGCCTGTCCGACGACGCCGCCCGCCGCACGGTGACCCTGACCTCCGCCACGAAGGCGTTCAACCTGGCCGCCATCCGCTGTGCCGTGACGCACTACGGCCCGGACCGCCTCCTCGCGCTGCGCGACGCGCAGCCGCCCGACCTGTACGGCACCGTCTCACCGCTCGGTGTCGTCGCCACCCTGGCAGCGTGGGAGCACGGCGACGCCTGGCAGCGCGATCTCCTGACCGTACTGGACCGCAATCGCCGGCGCGTCCACGAGGTGCTGCGCGACCGGCTCCCGCAGGTCCGCCACCACCTGCCCGAGGCCACCTACCTGGCATGGCTGGACACCCGGCCGCTCGGCCTGGGCCAACCGCCGGTGGAGAAGGTGCTCCGAGACGGCCGGGTCCTGCTCGACGGCGGTTCCTCCTTCGGCCCGGAGGCCGACGAGTTCCTCCGGGTGAACTTCGGCACCTCGCAGCAGGTGCTGGACGAGATCCTGGCCCGAGTCACAGCCGCGCTGGGCGGCCGGGAGGGGTGACGAAGGTGCCGGACGTCACCTGGCAGCATGGATCCGTGGATGACTTCGTGTTCGTCAGCGGGCGGCTCTCCCTCGACCTCGCGGGCACCCTGCTCTGGCGACGAAGTCGGCGCATCGAACTGCTGTGCTGTCCGGACGACCTGCGACGCTGGTCCACCAGGCCGGACTGCTCGACGCGCCCGGTCCACTGGACCCCCGCGCCCTGTCGAGGACGTGCCGTCTCAGGGAAGCTGTGTACGCGCTGATCCGCGCATGGCCCCTGGCACCGGCCGCGGACAGCGCGGTCCGGGAAGCGCTCGCCGAGGTGAACGAGGCGGCCCGTCTGCCGCTGCCGAGGCACCAACTCGAGGAGGCCGGTCATCTGACCCGTACCGGAGGCGTCGACGAGGTGCTCGGCGCGGTGGCCCGGGATGCCCTGGACCTGCTGAGCGGTGCCGACTTCGCTCGCCTGCGGGAATGCCTCAACGAGGACTGCACCCGCCTCTTCGTGGACCTGTCGCGGTCCGCCAACCGGCGCTGGTGCGGCATGGCCGAGTGCGGGAACCGACACAAGGTGGCCAACTACCGCAAGCGGCGGCGGCAGGGGGCCGGCTGACGCTACACCGTGGCGCGTGGACGTGAGTCGACCGGAGTCGACTCAGATGTTCAGGTGTTAGGCAGTTTCCGTCACACGGATCGGAGCATCGGCTGGGCCTTCGATGCAGGGTCCGCGCCAGCGGCTCTTACGGCGGGCGAGGCTGGGGCAGCACTGGCCGGCTGACCTCGTGCATGCGCACCGGCCATCGGTTGCCGTAGCGGCGCAAACCAGGTGCCCGCGTCGTTCTGCCGCCTGATCGGACAGACCTGTCTGTTAGAGTTCGGGTGACGAATCCGAGGGATCCAGGAGAGGTCGGTGTCTGCCATGCCTGCCACGGCCAAGCATCTCCCGGCGCGAGAGCGCATCCTTACGACGGCGGAAGAGCTGTTCTCCGCCCATGGGCTGCGCGGCGTGGGTGTCGACCGCATCATCGCCGAATCAGGCGTCGCCAAGTCCACCCTGTATGTGCACTTCCCGTCCAAGGATGAACTGGCCGCTGCCTATCTGCGGCGCGCCGACGTCTCCTGGCGCGGCAAACTACGCGCCGCCGCGCTGGCTGCCGGCGACAATCCCCGCGATCAGCTGGTGGGTCTGTTCGACGCGGTCTCCGCATCCTACGAGCGGCACGGATTTCACGGCTGTCCGTTCATCAATGCCGCCGCCGAGAGTGAGCAGGGAAGCCTCCCGCACGCCGTGACCGTCGAGCACAAGCGAGCGGTGCGTGCGTGGGTGCGCGACCTGGCCGAGGCGGCCGGGGCCGACGACCCCGACCAGCTGGCGCTGCAGCTCACCCTGCTGGTCGACGGGACCCTGGCGGCCGGCAGGCTCGAGCAGGACCCGGCCATGCCCGCCGCCGCCAAGGAGGCGGCACGGCTCGCGGTCACGCGTTCCTGCCCGGCTCCTGCCACCACCTGACCCTTTCAGGCCCTCATGTCTCCCTCTCGGGGCGCATGAGGGATCGTCAGATCAAAAGAAGACAGACCTGTCTGTTCGAAAGGAAATCTTATGACCTCCTCCCGCCCCGCGGTTGCCGCCACCATGCGCGCGGTCGTACTGGAGCAGTTCGGCAGCCCACTGACCCTGAGCGAGCGCACGACCCCTGTCGCGGGGCCGGGACAGGTGCTGGTACGGGTAGCGGCCAGTGGCGTGAACCCGCTGGACACCAAGATCCGGGCCGGCAAGGCCGCCCACGCACGCAGCCGGCTCCCCGCCGTCCTCGGACTGGACATGGCCGGTGTGGTCGAGGCCGTCGGCCCCGAGGTCACCGGCTTCGCCCCGGGCGACGAGGTGTACGGGCTCACTGGCGGCGTTGGCGACCTGCAGGGGTCGCTCGCCGAATACGCGGCCGTCGACGCCCAGCTGCTCGCGCACAAGCCGGCTTCCCTGAGCCTGCGGCAAGCGGCGGCACTGCCGCTGATCTCCATCACGGCGTGGGAGGGACTGGTGGACCGGGCACAGGTGAGGTCCGGCCAGCGGGTCCTCGTCCACGGCGGGGCGGGCGGCATCGGGCATGTGGCCATTCAGATCGCCCGGGCGCGAGGAGCCGAGGTCTTCGCCACCGGATCGGCCCGCAGCCTGGAGACCATCGCCCGCCTCGGAGCGACGCCAATCGACTACACAACCACCCCGGTCGAGGACTACGTCGCCCAGCACACCGGCGGTGAGGGCTTCGACATCGTCTTCGACACCGTCGGCGGCGAAACGCTGGACGCCTCCTTCACCGCGGTGCGTACCTACACCGGTCATGTGGTGAGCGCCCTGGGCTGGGGCACCCACAGCATTGCGCCGCTGTCGTTCCGCGGGGCCACCTACTCGGGAGTCTTCACGCTGCTGCCCATGCTGACCGGCCGAGGCCGGGAACACCACGGGGAGATTCTGCGGGAGGTGGCCGCCCTCGCTGATGCCGGGGCGCTCATGCCCATGGTCGATCCCCGGCATTTCACCCTTCGTACGGTCCACGAGGCCCACGAGGCGGTGGAGAACGGAACGGCCGCGGGCAAGATCGTCGTTGACGTCGCGGAGTGACCCCTTGGCTCCCCGGGCCCTGGGCGGTGACGCCGGGCCCGGGGCCTGAGGCAGCGGTGCGGCAGCCGGATGTCCCCGTGCTTGTCACTTACGGCGAGAACACGAGGGCGAGGCTGTTGGCGGTGAATATGTCCATGTACTTTCCGTGGCTGTACACCGGGGTGAGCGGCCAGGTGTCGATGAGGCTGCGGATTGCCGCCGCTGATCTTCTCGGGCTTGCCTGGACCGGTAGAGCGTCCTCCATGACGCCCATGCAACTGAGCGACGAAAGTGGGAGTTCATCGGGCCGTACCGGTTGCGACGGCGGTTCGAAGGCGTGATCTGGCGGTTCAGGACCGGCGGGCAGTGGCGGGGAGATGCCGCAGGAGTTCGGCGCCTGGTGGACCGTGCACAACCGCTTCCGGCAGTGGCGCGACGCCGGCGTCTTCAAGGGCCTGGTGGGGGGGGCCTTGATTGGGGCAGCAGCACAGCGGGGCATCGTGGACCTGACCCTGGTCAGCGTCGACTCCACCACCATGCGCGTCCACCACGACGCTGCCGTCATGCACCTGGACCAGGCCCTCCTCACCGGTCAGGCCGGCGAGCTTGGCGCGTTCTTCCTCAGCGGATCGTTCCAGCTTGATCAACTCATCGGATAGCTGGACCACGGCACGGATGCTAAGCGGCCCGCTGCGCGTGCCGACGATCGGACTTACCCCCCGCTCGGCATCCAGCCAGAGGCGTACGACCCGAAGCTGGACGTCGACTTCACCCCGCTGCGCGAGCAGGACCACCTGGCCTCTGCCTGTTTCGGCACAGCCGCCTGAAGCGGGCAAAGCGAGGTAGGCACCATGAAGGCGTGGACGACCGACGTCAGTTCCTCGAGGGCGGGATGAACGACCTGTTCGTTTCGTCTACGGGACCGGAAAAGACGCGAACGGAGCTGCGGCGGGATGCCCGTTCGCCAGTGTTACTGAAGCCGCCGACCGTACTCTGAAATTGGCATGCCAGAGCCAACGGAGGTGGGCGTGGAGCTCGGGGAACTGATCGCGGGCCGTTACGAGCTGCTCAAGCGGCTGGGCCGGGGTGGTATGGGCGAAGTATGGGCCGCACGGGACCGCACTCTCCACCGTGACGTCGCGATCAAACTGCTCGACCTCGACGGGGCCGGTCACCCGGAACTGCCCCAGCGGTTTGAGCGCGAGGCGGTGGCTGCCGCGCAGATCAACCATCCGAACGTGGTTGCCCTGCACGACCGGGGGGTCCACGAGGACATGCTGTTCCTGGTCATGGAGAAGGTTGAGGGTGCGACGCTCAGCGAGCACATCTATACCGAGCAGCCCATACCCCTGGCCCGGGCCCTGGAAATCGCCGGCGGGATCTGTACGGCTCTGGCAGCCGCGCACCAGGCCCACGTCATCCATTACGACATCAAGCCGCAGAACGTGATGCTCACCCCGGACGGCCGGGTGAAGGTCGTGGACTTCGGGATTGCGGGGTTCGTCCAGGCCACGTTCACCGTGGCACGCTCCTCCCAGCTGACTCCGGCAGGCACCGTGGAGTACGGTGCGCCGGAACAGTTCCTCACCGAGCGCGGCGACGAACGCTCCGACCTGTATGCCCTCGGCGGCGTGCTCTTTGCCATGCTCGCTCGTCGACCGCCGTTCACCGGACACAACGGCATCGCGGTCATGCGGCGCAAACTCGACGAAGAAGCGCCACGACTTGATTCACTCCGCCCCGACCTACCCACTCAGCTGACGGCGCTCGTTGCCGAGCTTCTGCAACGCGATCCTGACCGACGCCCCCAGTCGGCCCAGCAGGTCCATGAACGTCTCCGGCAACTGCAGGCGGCCTTTGACCCGACGAATGAGGGAACGTCGGACCTGCCGACCACGGTTGTGCAGCCGCCGCGCACAGGCGCCACGCAGCAGCCGCCCGGGGCGGACGGTCCGTTCTCCATCTCGTGGACAGGAAAGGAGCCCAAGTCCGCCTACAGCGACACTCGGCCGCTACGTGCCCGGATCATCACCTTTGCGATCCTGTTGCCTGTGGCGATGGTGGGCGGTTTCATCTTGGTGGCCAAGGGGATCGCGCGGGCTCCCCACGCCGAGGGCTTGGGGATAGCGGGGTTATTCCTCATCCTCTTCGGAATGTTCATGCTCCTGGGCCTTCTCACGAACATCCCTGACAAGTCCGCCTGGTCTTTGAGGGTTGGGCCGCTGGGCATCAGAACCACCAAGGGTCTGACCAAGCATGAATACCTGTGGAACCAGGTGCAGACGTTCGCCATCGAAGAAGTCGTCAGTAGCACCTATCGATGTAGCGCCGGTCTCCATGTGAAGTTCGCGAAAGGCAGTAAGTCTCGTAACCAACTCCGCCCGCCAGGGTGGCCGTACGGACAGGATGTACTCCTCCGCAACGGGATGGTTCCAGTCTGTGTCCTCGGGCCGATGACAGACCAGCAGCGGACCGCGCTGAAAGAAGCCCTCGCCCGATACGGTCAGAGTAAGAGCGACACCGAAGCCTGGGGTGAATGAGCACCTGACCAGCCAAGGCGCCGACCCGGCCAAGAAGATCATCGGACCCACGGCGCGGCACCGAGCACGGCTCCGGCCTCGGCGTCTACCGATGGGTGGTCGAGCGGACCTTTGCCTGGCTCCACGGCTTCCGCCGGTTGCGTGTGCGCTGGGAACGACGAGCAGACATCCACGAAGCGTTCCTCAGACTCGCCTGCTGCCTGATCACCACCGGCAACTGAACTGATTGTGTTAGCCGTTGTAAGAAGGGCGGAGAGGTGCCGGCCGACGTGCACGCCGCCCTGACTGTCCTCGTCCAGCGCGACGCCACCCGCGACAAGTCCTTCTCCTCGACCTGCGACACACCCACTGTCCGGCATCGAACTCCCGCCTGGCTACCGTGACTCCGACCCCTACGCAGCGCCCACCGACGTTCTGACCGGCGCGGACATGTGGATCGGCGCCAACCTGGCCGACGCGGACGTGGCCCTCGGGAGCATCGGAACGGGAATTAGCGTTAGCGGGATGATCTTGATTCCGGTTCGGTGACGTGACCGTTTTGCCTCGTCAGCGGGCTCTACGCGCCCGCGCCCGGGGCCGGGTTGGCGGACGTCGGCCGAAGCTCACCGAGGACCAGGCCGCGCTCGCCCAACGGCTCTACGGGGAGCGGGAAAACACGGTCCAGCAGATCGCCGACATGTTCGGCGTGCCGCGGTCGACGGTGTACGGGCACCTCGACAAGACCAGGACCGTGCCTCGCCAGCCGAAGAAAACCGCGGTCACGAAGCCCTGAAAGCTACCGGTGGGTTACTTGTTCCCTGGTGTCCGAGCTGGGACTCCGGGGCCGAACAGGGCTTACCAAGCTCCCAAACGTCTCAATTTCGCCTCCACCACACCTTGGGAACCATCCCCCACGCATGCTAGCTTCCCGGATTCCGAACTGCCGTGACACAACGGCAACTTCGAGACAACAGGCATGTCTTCGGACATGGCTTCAGACATGGGAGGCCCCATGAACAGAAGCGCCGCCGTGCCCCTCGGCGCGGCCTTACTCCTTCTCCTCGGCACGGCCGTGCCCGCCGCCGCGGGAACCCCCGGCGACGGCGCGGCCACCGACGGGGAGACGCTCTACCGCGACAACACGGTCGACGTCTCCTACCGCCAGGTCGCCCCCGGCGACGCGGCGTGGAGCCAGGTCCCGGCCGCCCTCCGCGGCAGAGCGACGGAGGACTCGTACGTCGCCCGGCTCCAGCTCGAGAACGTCTCCGATCACCCCGTCTCCAAATGGTCGCTGACCTTCGAGCTCTCTGACCGCATCACGGACACCTCCGCCGCGAAGCTCGCCGCCCCCCAGGACGCGCGCACGACGCTCCAGGGCGTCGGCCCCACGAACACCCTCCAGCCGGGCAGGACCGAGACCGTCTGGTACCGCGCCGAGCCCGGCGCCGAGGCCGATACCCCGACCTGGGCGTCCTTCGCCAAGCACGGCATCTCGCCGACGGAGGACACCGACGGCGACCGCCTCCCCGACGACCTGGAGGTGCGCGCCAAGCTCGACCCCAAGTCCGAGGACACCGACGGCGACGGCCTCTCCGACTTCGCCGAGCTCGGCTACCGCTTCAGCAGCCCGCTCAAGGCCGACACCGACGGCGACGGCACCAAGGACGGCGCCGAGGACCCCGACAAGGACGGCCTCACGGCCGCCCGCGAGCTCAAGCTCCGTACCACGCCCACCCGCGCCGACACCGACCAGGACGGCCTCGCGGACGCCCGCGAGCTGAAGCTCCGCACGGAGCCCACCAAGGCCGACACCGACGGCGACGGCGTCCAGGACGGCGAGGAGACGAGGCTCAACACCTCCCCCCGCGTTAAGAACTCCGCCTTCGACGTGACCCGCCGCGCGGACGGCGGCGCCACCGCCGCCGAGGCCACGCTCAAGGGCCTGCGCGCCAAGCAGGTCGGCGGCTTCCAGGTCACCAGGCTCCCTGCCGAGCAGCGGGAGTTCCCGCAGTCCACTCCGGGCTACCTCGGCAACGGCTTCCAGGTCTCCGCCCCCGCGGACGGCGCCGCAAGGCTCACCTTCCGCCTCGACCCCGACCGTACGCAGGGCACCGCACCGGCCCTCTACCGCTACGACGAGAAGGCCCGCCACCTCGTCAAGCAGTCGGGCCAGCAGCGCAGCGGCAGCACGATCACGGCCACCGCCGACGGCTCCGCCAAGTACGTCGTCCTCGACAGCCACGCCTTCGACAAGGCAGGCCCCAAGGCCCCTGGCAAGCGAATCCTCTCCGACGGCCCCGGCGACGGCGGAGACCCGGGTGACCCGCCCCCGACCGACATGCTGATCCACCAGTCGTCCTTCCGCGAGGGCCGCCGCAAGGCCCCCGACCCCCAGCACCCGCCCGTCCCGGCCGACCCGCGCGTCGCCGACGACCTCACCTTCAACGACTACAACTTCGACGAACTCACCGACCTGGGCTGGGAGTTCTGGGTCGCCCGCATCACGCCCGAGTTCTTGATGTGGGCCGAGTTCAACGACATCATGAACTTCGGCAAGGTCGGCGCCGACGCCGACTATGCCCAGTCCGTCGACGACCTCCGCAACGCCTTCCGCTACGGCCGCGGCGGCCAGAGCGCGGGCACGGTCACCGTCGACGACAACTTCGACCCCGGCCGCTACCTCTACCGCGGCTCCGGCACGGCCCTCTCCCGCGCTGTCGGCGCCTCACCGCAGGAGAAGACGTACACCGACAAGGCCGTCCAGATCATCAAGCAGTCCCTCATCGACAACCAGGGCCGCACCGATCAGCTCAAGGTCCAGGAGGACCTCTCCAAGAACTTCCTCTTCCAGGAGTTCCTCCGCCAGGACGTGAAGTACCCGGTGTACGACTTCTCGCTCTGGGACGCCAACCAGCGCGCCCTGTCCATCGCGATCCACCAGTTCCACGGCCACACGATCGCGCTGAAGGACTACAAGGTCGAGGGCAACTCCTTCTCCGGCAAGCTCGTCTTCCACTCCTACGACCACTTCGGTCTGGACCCGGACGACGAGATCACGGAGTACGGCTTCATCGACTGGTTTACGCTCCAGCACTATGACCGGTTCGACGGGAAGTACCCCCCGCCGATCGCGCAGGCGGACATCGAGATCCCCATCAGCGGCACGTTCTGACCTCGCCGACCTGATGCCCCACAGGCGCTCGCCGGGCCGGGTCCTGGTCGTCACGCTGCTCGTCGTGACGGCCGGGTACCTGGCCTGGCGGGCCGCCGTCCTCGCGGGCCTGGAGGCCCACTTCGGCAGCGGCTTCGACGAGCAGCGCTTCAACCGGCTGCAGCAGGAGTACGACCGCCGCGAGGACGCCTTCGCCCGGGCCGACGCCCGGATGCGGAAGCTGATCGCGGAACACCCCCGTGCCGAACGCATCGACTGGAGCCGGTACCGGACCTGCGTCCGCGAGCCCGGCCGCCCCTCCGACACGTGCACGACGACGCCCCCGCGCGACCAGAAGGTGTACGACGCCCTCTGGGGCGTCAGCGTGATCCTCTACCAGCGCAAGGACGAGGGCCGCACGTTCTACCGCTTCTACCACGAGGACCCCCCGCGCTACACGATCATGCGCGCCCCCGAGGACACCGCGGAGGAGGCCGAGGAGTACGCGGACGCCCACGGCTTCCGCTCCACCCGCCCCCTCGGGCCCGGCTGGACGATCCTCGGCCCGATCGACGACATCGGCCGCGAGGAGAAGCAGTTCCCGTAGGAGGGCTCGCGGAACGCTTCGCCGGGAAGCAGCAGGCACGAGAGGAGACCGCCACCCCAGTGAACACGTTACTGACCACCGCCGACCGTGTCATCGCAGGGCCCCGCGGACCGGGTGACCGCCGACGGCGCCGTGCTCGTCGACGAGAGCACCGGCGCCGTATCCGCCGTCGGCCCCGCCGCCGAGCTGGACGCGACGGTGGATGTGTTCGCCTACGCCCGGGCCGAGGGCATCGAGCTCCGCTTGGACGCCACCGGGATCCAGGTCCGCAGGCCACCGGCCGGCCGTGGCGGGCGGCGCGCGTTCATCTCGGGCAAGAAGAAGCAGAACACGAGGAAGGCCACCGTTCCGGCGTGGTCCTGGGACGGCCGATCGGCCGCGGCACCCGTAACCGGGACATGACCTGGGTGAAGGCGGGTGCGTCGCCGGCCTGGCCGGGCGTGAGCACGAAGGCCAGCGGCTGGCAGTGGCTGTCCGCGGCGAGGTGGATCTTGGTGGTCAGTCCGCCGCGGGACCGTCCGGGGGCATGGTCGGTCGGCTCGCCGGCCGGGGCCCCTTTTGACGGGCCCCGGCGGCGTGCTGGTGGGCTCGGACGACGGTGGAGTCGACCGCTACGACCCAGTCGAGGTCGCCTTCGGAGTCTGCCTGGGCGAGCAGGGCGGTGAAGACCTTCTCCCAGGTGCCGCCGGCGGCCCACCTCCGCAGGCGATCGTGGGCGCCTTTCCATGAGCCGAAGTGTTCGGGCAGGTCCATCCACGGCGTCCCGGTGCGGTACTTGAACGCGATCGCGTCAATCACCTGCCGGTGATCACGCCACCGCCCTCCCACTTCGGAGTCCGATCCGGCAGCAACGGCTCGATCCTCGCCCACGGGGCGTCAGTCAACGACACACATCAACCAACGATCAGATCATCCGAAGGAAACGGCCTAGCCCCGTGCTGGGCAGGGCGGCCCAGCGAGGTCGTAGAAGCAGCGGCGGGTGCGGCCGCCAAAGCCGGTCTCGGCGGCGACCCGGCCGGCCTTTCAACAGCCGCGCGCTCGGTTTCGCACAGGCGGACGAGATGCCTTCACGTCCGCAGGGCCAGGCCGGCCCCGACGCTGGGCGCCTGCTTGACCTGGGGAAAGCGGGTGCAGCCACTGCCACTGGCCGGCCCCGGCGTACCGCCCTTACTACCTGTAGAAGACGGCTACGCCTCCATGGTGCGAGCATGCGCCCTGGTGGTGCGCGGCGTAGGAGTACGTGCCGTCATTGCAGAGAGCGGTGGCGCCGTTCCCGGCTCCGACGGAGCCCCCCGAGGAGCTGGAGCTGCCGCCTCCGGACGAACCGCCTGACGAGCTGCCGCTGCTCCCAGAATTTGCCGCGGCCGTGTGGGCGGTGACGGTCACCTTCACTTTGACCGTCTTGGTCTCGGTCACTGTCGGCGCGGGTTCCGGCGTCGCCGTTTCCGTGGCTGTGGCAGTTGCGGTGACCGTGGCCGTCGGCCGCACCTTGTCGGCTGCCGGCTTTGCATCGCTGCCGGTGTTCTGGTCGCTGGCGCCTGCGCCGATGCCGAGGAAGAAGGCGAGGCCGATCGTGGGCAGTACGTACCGCTTGCGTGCCCACTTCGGGGCGGTTCTGACGGGCGGCTGCTGCGGCGTGGTGTACGGGTTGCTCATGTGTCCCCCCAGGACGTGCCAATGGCGCGAACGCTAGCGCCAGTTGTGACTCATAGTGTGCTGGTTGTGTGCAGGTGTGGCCCATTCGTGACGTCCCTCGGGGTCGATGCCAGGACCCCGCTGGGCTCCAGAGTGAGGGCGACGCGACAGCCAGTTGTCGGCAAGGGACGTGGTCCGCGGGCCGTCGTTGGGCCAGGCGTTGTTACGTCCGTCTCGACACAGGCCCGCTCTTTCGATGCGGCCGCACGTGCGTGCCTGACCTTGCCGTCGAGTGTGACGGCGCTGCCGCTGTCGGTGCGAACCATCGTCCCGGCCACCCGTCGGTGGCTCGGCGGGTGGTGGGTAGTCTCTCCTCTTCCTGGCACTATCGGCGCCGTCTCGACTACGCCGTGAATGTCTGTGTCATCGACCCATGGGGAGAGTGGATGTTCGCGCGCGTTTTCCTGTGCGTGGCAGGACTGGGCCTGAGCCTGGTTGCGGTGTTGTTGGTGACGTCCACGGAGACGGACGCGACCAGCCGTGAGGGTGTGGTGAGTGTGGCTCACAGAGCCGGTGCCCACGCGGCCCCGGAGAACACCCTGGCCGCGATGGATACGGCGCGAGCACAGGGAATTGACTGGCTGGAGAACGACGTACAGCGCACCAAGGACGGCACACTGGTGGTCATTCACGACAAGACCTTGTCCCGCACCACCGATGTCGAGGAGAAGTTCCCCGAGCGTGCGCCTTGGAAGGTAGGGGACTTCGCCTGGGCGGAGATATCCACGCTGGACGCCGGCGGCTGGAAGGGCAGGCAGTGGGCGGGGGAGAGGATACCGACCCTTCAGCAGTACCTGCGCCGCGTGGACAGCAACGGCCAGAAGCTGGTGCTTGAGATCAAGTGGCCGGAGATCTATCCGCGGCTCGCCGAGGACACGGTGAAGGAACTCGGCCGGCTGGGCTGGCTCGAGGGCGACCGGGTGACGGACCGGCTGATCATCCAGGCCTTCAACACCGGCACCCTGCAGACCGTGCGCGCTCGTGCTCCCCAGGCGCGCACTGCCCTGCTGTCGCGTGAACCGGCGGTGAAGGACCTGGCGGGGTATGCGAAGGTGGCCGACCAGATCAACATGAAGTACCTGAAGGTGACTCCTCGCTACTTCAAGGCGGCCCATGCCCTGAAGGGCCCGCACGGGCAGCGGCTGAAGGTCTTCATCTGGACGGTGGACGACCCCAAGAGCGCGGTGGAGTTCGCCCGCGGTGGCGCCGACGGGTTCATCAGCAACCGCCCTGATCTCGTGCAGCAGGCTCTGGCCGACGCGCACTACGCCGGCGGCGCCGCGAACTGAGAACCCGGGCGGTCGTCAGCGCTTCTACAGGCTCGCGTCGGGACGCCCGATAGCCAAGGGGGCTGACGCAGGCGTCATCTGCTTGGCCCACGGCGGACAAGAATGCCCGGACATGAGCGCCGGATGCAGGCCTGGATACCCAGTGCGTGCCCTGCGGTATTCCCGGGCAGATGTGCGGGCGGTACCGGTCTAGGTACGCCGGCGGTCTGGCCGTCCTGGCCGACCAGCTCGACGGCACCTTCAGCGGGCTCGGCTGACCGGACCGGCGCTGCGCCGCCGCCTCCCGGCCGCGGGCGGATCGGTCCGCGGCCTCGCTCACGCCGCGACCATGTGGGCCCGGGCGGACGGGCGGTGCAGGGAGTCGTCGGGCCGAGCCACGCGGGTGGCGAGCCGGAGACGGGTGGCGGTGGCCGCGCACCGGAAGGCGTAGATCCGGTGTAGGACGGCTTCGCGCTGCGCGGCGGACCCGGTCGGGCCGTCGAGCACGAGGTCCATACGGTGGGACTCCTCGGGAGAACCGTCGGGGGCGAGGTGGGTGACGCGGAAGGAGCACCGCAGGAGACCGCAGGCCGGCAGGCGCAGCAGGCGGCAGCTGATGTAGCTCTCGGGGTAGTGCACCTCGATCGTGTCCTCCACGCAGGACATGCGCTGGGCGGGGGCGACGCGCGGATCGCACATCATGAGTGCGAAGCGCGGGGCCAGTCCGCGGACCAGGACGGGGCGCGGCCGCGGCCGCGCCACAACGGATTCGTTCATGTGTCTCACTCCTCGAGGATCGGTGCCGTAGTGAGCCCTGCCGAGGACGCCGGGCGCCGGACTGGCCGGCGGGCCCCGCGGTTCAGGGGGCGGCCGTGCTCTGGAGGTGGGTGCCGTCGTCGGTGGCGGCCGTGCTCCGTGGGTGGGTCTGGTCGTCGGTGGCGGCTGTGCTCCGGGGGTGGGTCTGGTCGTCGGTGGCGGCTGTGCTCCGGGGGTGGGTCTGGTCGTCGGTGGCGGCTGTGCTCCGGGGGTGGGTCTGGTCGTCGGTCGCGGCTGTGCTCCGTGGGTCAGTCTGGTCGTCGGTCGCGGTCATGCTCCGGAGGTGGGTTTCCTCACCGCTCCCTGCCATGCTCCGGGCGTGGGTGCCGTCGTCGGTCGCGGTCGGGCGCCGCAGCCGGGCGGTCATGGCCTGACCCAGGCCGTCGGGTCCCGTGTGGACGGTGTTCCAGCGGGCGCAGTGGTCGAGACCGCGTCGCGTACCGTCCTGGTGGACGAGGTCGAGGGTGCGCTTGATGCCCTCCATGACGTGCGCGGGATGCCGGCGCAGGTCGTCGGTCAGTTCCCGGGCCGCCCGGGACAGGGCAGCCGCGTCCGGGTACAGGTCGTTGACCAGGCCGATGCGCATCGCCCGGGCCGCGTCGATGGTGCGGCCGGTGAACGCCAGCTCCCGCAGATGTCCTTGGTTGATCAGCAGGGGCAGCCGTTGCAGCCCGCCGAGGTCGGCGACGACGCCCAGCTCGGCCTCCGGCAGGGCGAACCGCGCGGTGCGGGTGGCGTAGCGGATGTCGCAGGCGCCGGCCAGTTCGAGGGCGGCCCCGGTGCACTCGCCCTCGATGAGCGCGACGACCGGTTTGGGGCAGTCGGCGACGGCGCTCACCGCCCGTTGGAGGAGGCGCACGTCCTCGTCCATGAAGGAGGGGTCCCCCGAGCGCTGGGCCCGCCGCAGTCGTACGACGTACCAGCGCAGGTCCATGCCCACGGAGAACGTCCCGCCCGCACCCGTGAGGGCGATGGCGCGGATGTCGTCGCGTCGGCGGGCACCTTCCATGAGGGCTCGCAGCTCCTCCCAGAAGGAGCCGCCGAGCGCGTTCCCCGTGCCGCTGCCGACCACGGTGACGAGGGCGAGTCCGTCCTCCACCGTGACGTGGAGGGGCGCGTCGCTCATCGCGCGTGCGCCGCGAACGCGGGGGCCGGGACCGGGGCCGGTACGGCGGGAGTCATGCGGTACAGCACCTCCGGGGGATGGGCCTCGCGTTCCTCCTCACCTGCGAAGTCCTGGGCGGCGAACAAGACTTCGGTGTGGATGTCGAGGCCGCGTTCGTGGGCGAACCTGCGCAGCATCAGGGCGACCGCGCGGTTGCCGGGGTTGACCGTGGTCTCCACGCAGGTGACGCCGTGGCCGGCGGCCCGCTCGGCCAGCTCGTGCATCATCCGCACGGCCAGGCCCGGGGCGCGGTGACCGGGATCGACAGCCGACTGCCAGGCCATCAGAGTGTCGGGGCGCGAAGGGCGGATGTAGGCGGTGACGAAGCCGATGATCCGGCCGTCGCCGGTCTCGGCGACCACGGACGTTCCGGCGAAGTCGCGGAACCAGAGGTGGTAGTAGTACAGGCTGTTCGTGTCGAGGATGTCGGAGTCGCGCACCAGTCGCCAGACCGCCGGAGCGTCTGCCGGACGAGGGGCGCGCAGGGTGACGTGCGGCGTGAGGGAGTCGTTCATGAGGTCCTTTCGGTTATTCGAGGGGCCTTCGGAAGAAATAGGGCAGGCAGGCGGCGAGCGACTTCGGTGGGGCTTTTCGTGCGGTGTGGGGCGGAGACATCACACGGTCTTCCGTAGAGACCTGGCACGGTCTTCCGCAGAGACGTCGCACGGTGCTCCGCGGAGACATGCTGTATTCCGTGGAGATACGCCGTGTTTTCCGGAACTGTGCCGACACTTCGCTCAGGGCACGACCAGTGACGATGGGGGAACCGCGGGAACGTGTTCCGGCGGGGCCGCGCGTAATCCGTTCCGGCGTGGTGGGTGCGGGGCGCGCCAGAACCCTGAAAACACTTGCACAGCCCAGCTTGTTGACGCAAGGCCACCTGGGGAAGCCCCGGCTTCCTGGCTTGATCTCCGCCGCGGGAGGCACTCTTCGGCTCGTCCCGGCCAGCGCTCCGTGGTGCGGCCCGGCAATGTGCGACTCGGGTGATCAAGGGCTTGATCAGCAGGTCCCGGGAATGCGGCGGGTATTTGCCAATGATCTTCACCAGTCGGTCGTAAGGCGAAGACGCCCCTCCGGTGCCGCTTTTCAGACACTCCGTGATTCGTTCGCATGGACCGACGCAGACTGGCTAGTCGTACGTGGCTCACGCAATATCCCTGCACGATCCCGCCTCGCGGGAACGACGACGGAACGAGAGCAATATGAAGTGCACTTCGCGGTACGGGATCCCCGACGCCGAGGACGTTCTTTCCGCATGTCCTCGTCGTCGCCGCACCACCGCCTCCTGAGTGGCTCGCGGTAAATTGCCCTACGAGCCGAAGGGAAGACCCACCGGCCGGTAACCGGTCGTCCGGTCACCGACGGGCACTCGGGCAGCGTTTCCCGGTACCCGCACCAGGCGGCCCGCACCGCCGTCCGAGCCATGTCACCCGGGTCCTTCCCGGCACCCGCGAGCTGTGCCGCCCCGCCCGCCCATCCAGCGCCCGGGTGTGCGCCCCGTCCCTCGCTCGAGCCGGCGCGGCCCCCCGTCGCCCGCACCCCGGCCGACGGCGCTCCCGCGCTCCACCCGCCCACCCCCTTTCCCCTGTCCTACGCGGAGGAGACCTCCACTGATGACCACGAACGACGTCCTGCGCGCCCTGACCCCCCTGATCCGCGCGCACACCGGACACCTCCCCGCCGCTCCGCCCGCGCTGACCGCCGACACCCGGCTGGAGCAGGACCTGCGGATGGACTCGATGGCGATCGTGCACGTCCTGGAAGACATCGAGGACACCTTCGGCCTCACCATCCCCGACGAGCGGCTCGCCGGCGTCTACACGGTCGGCGACCTGGTGGACATCGTGCGGACCGCGGCCGAGGCGCCGGAGCGGGTCGCGTGAGCGCGCCGGCGGGCCCCTGCACGAAGGCCTCCGACGCCGTGGCCGACCCACTCGTCGAGGCCATCCGGGGCATCGACACCACGGCGCTGGACTGCGTCCAGGTCAACGCCGCCGTCCTGGCCGACGCGCACCACGGACCGGGCACCCACCTCGAACTCGGCGGCCGGCTGGACTTCGCACCGCGCGCCGGAGCCCACCCATCCCTGCCCACCATCGAGGAGCCCGCGGCCGACCGGATCGAGCGGATGGGCGGCCTGCTCGGCCTGGTCCTGCGGACCGGGCGGCCCGTGCCGGACGGACGGGCGCTGCTGGACCTGCTGCCCGAGGACGGCAGCCCGCTGTACGTCGTCGGCGACGCGTTCCGCATGCCGTGGCTGCCTTACCACGGCCACCAGCACATGGACCACAGCGTGCTGCTGCGGGCCGTGGACGGGGGCTCACGCGTCGAGGCGGTGGACGCCTACGACAACGAGACGCCCTACGGCCGGGCGGAACCGGTGGTGTGCTCCTACGACCGCGCGCAGGCGGCCGCGCTGTTCGACGGCTCATCCGCCTTGCCGGTGCCGGTGCGCATCGCGCCGCCCGCCCGCCCGCCGGTGTCCGACACCCTGGCCCGCAACGCCGAGGACGGCCGGCGGCTGCTGGCCGGTGACGCCCCCGAGCGTTACGCCGCCGCCTTCCGAGACCACCCGGACCAGGAGGAGGCGTGCGCGGCCCTGCTGCTGGAGACCTGGCTGCTGAGCCGGTCACGACGGCTGCACGCGGCCTGGGCCGCTCACCGCCTGCCGGGATCCCCCCTCGCGAGCGCCGCCGCTGACCGGGCCGCCGCCTGGGACACCCTGGCCGGCCAGTGCTATCTGGCGGCGCGCCGCGTGCAGCGTGGCCGTCCCGTGCCCCCGCAGATCCACCCCGCCCTCGCCGAACTGCTGCGCGCGGATGCCGAGTCCGCCGTGCGCGCGGCCACCGAGCACCCTGGAGAGACCATGTCCCACCCGCCCGCACAAGTGCGTCGGACGGTGGTGCACACCGTCGCCGACGTCCTGGGCGCCGCCCCCGAGGCGGTCGCCGCCACCGACGACCTGAGCCGGATCGACGGCTTCGCCTCCTTCCAGATGGTGGAGACGGTGGAACGTCTGGAGGACGCCTACGGCGTGGAGTTCGCGCCCGAGGACCTCGACGCGGCCGTCCTGCGCAGCGTCGAGGGCCTGGTCGGCCTTGTGCTGCGCACCACGGCCGGGGCGGAGGTGGCGCACGCGTGAACACCCGCCCGTACGCCACCGTGCTGCACGACCTGCTCGACCTTTCCGGTGCAGGCCCCGACGCCCCGGCGGTCACCTGCGGCGAGGTGACCCTCAGTCGTGCGGAGCTGGTCCGGGCCGCCCACCGCTGCGCGGGGGCGCTGCGCGCCCGTGGACTGCGGCGCGGCGACCGGCTGGTGGTGACCAGCGACAGCGGTCCGGTCCTGGTGCCGCTGCTGTTCGGGGCCTCCCGGCTCGGCGTCGTCTTCTCCGTCCTGCACGAGCAGGTCCGTGGTGACGTCCTGCGCCATGTGCTCGCCGACTGCGAGCCGGCCCTCGCCGTCGCCGCGTCACCCGCCACCCGGGACGCCGTGCGCGAGGCGGGCGTCGCCGTGGCGGCTCCCGGGGACATCGACGACCTGTCGCCGACCGGGCCGACGACCGGCACCACGGGCCCGGCTGGGGCCCGTCGAGGCGATCGTCACGTGCCGCGAGGCCTTGGACCGCAAGGTGACTCCGCCACCGGCGGTGGCGTCGATGCCCGCGCCGGCCTCCCCGGCAGCGGCCTCGCCGCCGCCCCGCTGCCCGTCGACCCGGTGTGCCTCATCTACACCTCTGGCACCACCGCGATGCCCAAGGCCGTGGTCTCCACCCACCAGCAGATGATGTTCGCGGTGCACGCCATCGCCGAGCGGCTCGCGTACCGCGCCGACGACGTCGTCTACTGCCCGCTGCCGCTCTCCTTCGACTACGGCCTGTACCAGGTCTTCCTCTCCGTGCTCGCGGGCAGCCAGGTATGGCTCGGATCGGCCACCGAGTCCGGCCCCGCGCTCCTGGCCAACCTGGTGCGCAGCCGGGCGACCGTGCTGCCGGCGGTACCGCCGGTCTCCGCCGCGCTGGTGCGCCTGCTGCGCCGCCGACGTGACGCGGAACGTCCGCCGCTGCGGCTGCTCACCAACACCGGTGCCGCGCTGCCCGCCGACATCCCGCACGCTCTGCGTGAGGAACTGCCCGGATTGCGCGTGCAGTTGATGTTCGGGCTCACCGAGTGCAAGCGGCTCACCATCTCCGAACCGGACGAGGACGCGATCCGCCCCGGCAGCTGCGGGCTGCCGCTGACCGGCACCGAGGTCTTCGTGGTGGACGAGGCGGGGGAGCGGCTCCCGGCCGGCGAGGTCGGCGAGATCACTGTGCGCGGACCGAACGTGATGGCCGGCTACTGGCGCCGTCCCGAACTCACCGCCGCCCGCTTCCCCCGGCGCGACGGGCTCTTCCCCGAACTGCGCACCGGCGACTACGGCTGGACCGACGAGGACGGTCGGCTGTACTTCGCCGGCCGGCGCGACGACATCTACAAGCAGGACGGCTTCCGGGTGAGCGCCATCGAGGTCGAGGCCGCCGCCCGCGGGCTGCCGGACGTGGACACCGCGGCCGTCCTGCCGCCCGACGGCACCCGCCCCGAGGCGGTCCTGGTCGTCACCGGCACGGCCGACCCCACCACCGTCCTGCACCGGCTGCGCGAGCACTTGGAGGACTACAAGGTGCCGCGGATCTGCCACGCGGTCGACGCGCTGCCCGTCAACGCCAACGGCAAGACCGCGAAGGCCGTCCTGGCCGGGCGGCTCGCGGAGGCCGGCCGTGACTGACCTCGCCCCGCACGGCGGGCCCGTGAGCGCGGACGCCCCGGTCTCACACCCGTCCGACGCCGCCGTCTCGCCCCGCACCACGACACCGGCGTACCACTACGACCTGACCGCGGTGCGCTCCGCCCACGCCCGGCTGCGGACCTGGCTGCCGGGGCCGAGCGAGCTGTACTACTCGCTCAAGGCCAACCCGCACCCGGCCGTGGTGTCCGCGCTGCACGCCCTCGGCTGCCGGGCCGAGGTCAGCTCGCCCGGCGAGCTGGACGCCGCCCTGGAAGCCGGGGTGCCGCCCCCCGACATCCTCTACACCGGCCCCGGCAAACGCGACGAGGACCTGGACAAGGCGCTGGGCGCGGGGGTCCGCGACTTCGCCGTGGACTCCGAGCACGGCATCACCCAGCTGGACCGGGCCGCCGCCCGGCACGGAGCGCACGTCACCTACCTGCTGCGCGTCAACCCCGGCGGCGGCAGCCGTGGAGCCGGACTGCGGATGACCGGGAGCCCGTCGGCGTTCGGCGCCGACGCCGACGACATCGCCGCCCGCCCCGAGCGGTACACGGGCGGAGAGCACGCCCGCATCGACGGCCTCCACCTCTACCTGGCCACCAACATCAGCGACGAGGAGGCGCTCGCCGACTCCTTCGGCGAGGCGATCGGCGTGGCCCGCACACTGCGCGAGGTTCTCCCGGTGCCGCTGCGCACCATCGACCTCGGTGGCGGTTTCGCCGCCCCTTACGCGCGCGCCGGGGACCTGCCCGCCTACCCGGGGCTCGCCGACCGCCTGACGCGCGAGCTGGATGCGGCCCTGCCCGGCTGGCGGCGGAACGCGCCCTCAGTGGCCTTCGAGTCGGGCCGCTACCTCACGGCCACTTGCGGGCGGCTGCTGACCCGCGTGCTGGACGTGAAGAACTCCCACGGACAGCGCGTCGTGGTGCTGGACGCCGGCATCAACCACCTCGGCGGCATGTCCGGACTGCGCCGGGTGCCCCCGTTGCACCCCGACGTGGTCCGGGCGGACGGCACCCCGGCACCCGGCACCGGCGATCCGGGCCCGGCGGGCCCCGCCGAGTCTCCCGGCCCCGCCATGATCTGCGGCCCGCTGTGCACCCCGCTCGACACCTGGGCGCGCTCGTACCCGCTGCCCGCCGTCGCCCCCGGCGACCTGCTGGCCGTACCGAACACCGGCGCCTACGGCCTGCACGCCAGCCTCGCGCTCTTCCTCGGCCATCCGGCCCCGCTGGAGCTCGTCACCGAGGACGGCGTGCTCCTGCACAGCGACCGCCTGACCTTCGTCCGTCGCAGCGCCTGACGAGCGGCCGACTGACCTTCGTCCGTCTCGGCCACTGACTCAGGGACCGGCTCCCCGCGCGACCACCCGAGGACCGCGCCCTCCCGCACACACATCCCCCCATCCCTCAGGAGACCCACCATGGAACAGGCTTTCGTCGACACCCTCCGCCCCCACCTGCGCTACCTCGCCCCCGAGCAGGAGCTGCGGCCCGAGGACCGGCTGCGCGACCTGGGGCTGAACTCCATGCAGGCCATCGATCTCGTCTTCGACCTGGAGGACAACTGCGGGGTGACCCTCCCCGACGACCAGCTCACGGACGCCAACTTCGAGACCGCCGGCAGCCTGTGGGCCGCCGTGCAGAGCGCCCGCTCCGGCTCCCTCCAGGACGCCCGGTGAAAGCGCTCGACCCGGCACTCGCCGAGCGGCTGACGCCCGTGCTGCGCGCGGTCGAGCGGCACGCCGCCGAGAGCGACGAGAAGGCGGCCTTCCCGCTGGACGCGCTGACCGCGATGCGCACCTCCGGATTCCTCGGGCTGCTGGTCCCGGCCCGCTACGGCGGCCTGGACGGCACGGTGCCCGACCTGCTGGCCGCATCCCAGCTGATCGCCCGCCACGACATGTCGGCCGCCATGGTGTTCGCCATGCACGGCCAGCAGGTCGCGGCGCTGGTCCACCACGCTTCCGAGGAACTGCGCCGGCGGGTCCTGCCCGGCGTCGCCCGGGGCGACCTGTACCTGGGGTCGGTGACCACCGAAGCCGGCAAGGGCGGCCACCTGCTCAGCTCCGGCACGGACACACGGCGCGCCGGCGACCTCGTCGAACTGGACCGGATGGCGCCGATCGTCACCGGCGGCGCCCACGCCGACGCCTACCTGATCACCGTCCTCGCGCCCGGTGCCACTTCCGACAGCCGGGTGTCCCTGGTCTACGCCGAGCGGAAACAACTGGATGTGCAGGTCCTCGGCGGTTGGGACCCGCTGGGCATGCGCGGAACGCACAGCGTGCCGATGCGCTTCACCGGAGCGGTGCCGTACGACCAGGTCGTGGGCGGGCACGGCGACTTCCGCCGGGTGATGGTCGACGTCTTCGCGCCCCTGGCCCACCTCGGCTGGAGCGCCTGCTGGCTGGGCACCGCGGCCGGGGCCCTTTCCCGCACCCTGCGCATGCTGCGCAGCCCCGAGGAACGCCGCCGTCGCGACCTCAAGAGCGAGCTGCTGCTGACCCGGCTGTCCCGGGCCCGCCAGCGCATCGACACCGTGCAGGCCATGCTCAGCCACACCGCCGACGTGTACGTCTCACTGCCCGAACGGGAACGCGGTGGCGCCCCCTGGCAGTTGCTCGTCAACGCCCTGAAGGTGACGGCCTCCGAGCAGTGCCCGGCCGCCGTGAACGAGCTGATCGAGCTGGTCGGGCTGCGCCACGGCTATCTGCGCCACCAGCCGCTCGGCTTGGAGCGAGCCCTGCGGGACCTGCGGTCCGCCTCGCTGAACTACGGCAACGACCGGCTGCACCTGGCCAACGGCTCGCTCAGCCTGCTGGACCAGGAGACCACCCTTGCCTGACACCGTCCCCCTGCCGTCGGCCGCCGCGCCCCCCGCCCAGCGCCGGCCGGCCGCCCGGGCGGCCGGGCCCCCCGATGCGTCCGCGCCCCCCGATGCCTCCGGGGCCCGCCTGTGGACACCGGCTCCCGGCGTCCTCGTCGCCCTGGCCTCCGCGGACGCCGTGCTGGCGACGCCCGCGGCCGTACGGCGGCTGCGCCCCGAGGAGTACCGCTCGGCCGCCGGCATGGCGGCCTGGCGGGCCCGCGAGCACCTGGCCGGCCGGGCGCTGCTGCGGCTGCTGCTCGTCGAGGTGGCCGGCGAGGGGGACGCCCGCGCCCCGGTGGTCCCCGAGCCGGCCGGCCGTCCCCGGCTACCCGGCTCCCCGGACACCGGGGTGAGCATCTCGCACAGCGGCCCGTACGTGGCCGCCGCCGTGGCCACCGGACTGGACGTCGGCGTCGACGCCCAGGTGCCCCGGCCGCCCTCGGCCACCCTGCTGCGCCGCTGCTGCACGTCCGGGACGGCGGCACGCCTGGCGAACCTGCCGCCCGAGCGGGCCGCCCTGGCCTTCGCCCGGATCTGGACCGTCCAGGAGGCCTGTGTGAAGGCGCGCGGAACCGGCCTGTCCGGCGCGCCCTGGCGGGTGCGCGCCGGCCCGGACGGCCAGGCCGGCACCTGGGGGGCACTGCGCTGGCGACGACCGCCCTGGCACGACGCGGCCGGCACCGAACCGGTCGCCCTGGCCTGCGCCTTCGGACCGCCCCAGGCACACCCCGCGCACCCGGCGGACGCCCCCCGCGGCCGCCGCGACCCCGCGCCCCGAACGTCCTGACCACCACACCCGTCCCGCGGAGGACCCGATGCGTACCGATGCCACCCGTCCCACCAGCCGGGGACTGAGCTGCTACACGGAGAACCTCGCCGGCTACCTGGCCGCGCGGGCCCCCGCCCGCGCCGATCTGACCGCGCGCTCCGTGCGGCTCGCGGTCGACCCGGCCACCGGCCGCTTCTCGCACCACGACCGCGCCCTGAACAACCTGCCCGGCGGGCGCCGGCTCGCGTACCGGGGTGCCCCCGACGCAGAGGCGGCCCTCACCGGCATCGCCGCCGAACTGGCCGGGCGCGGCCGGGTGCTGGTGGTCGCCGACAGCGGCGCGCTGCCCTGGCTGTCCGGCCCGGCGGACGCCCACGCGCCTCACCTGGTCCTGGTGGACGGCCGTACGCCCGGCGGGGGATGGCACGTGGTGGACGGTTTCACCGCCCTGTTCAGTGGCGGCGGACACCAGGAGCCGTTCGCCGGAGAGCTGTCCGGGGCCGAGCTGACGGCCCTGCTGGCCTTCCCCCGGGGCCTGTCGGAGGTGCACCGCGCGCGCAACGCCCTGGCCTTCGGCTTCCCCGTGCCCACCCCGGCGCACGAGACGTACCAGTGGCTGGCCGAGGAAGCGGGGACGACCGGGGAACACCTGCCCGGCGGGCCCTGGCTGACCGGGGCCGCCGCGCTGGAGGAGACCGCGCGGCTGGTGCTGGGGGACCTGCGGGGCGACGGCGAACGGGGCGTGCTGGAGGACGTCTGGGCGGCGGCGCAGCACCACATGTTCCGCGACGCACACCTGCTGGCGGCGGGCGCGGCACTGTCCCCAGGGGTACGCCGGGCCGCGGACGGGGTGCTGTCCCCTGGGGAGGGCCGGGCCGCGGATGCGGCGCTGTCCCCGGAGGAGCGCCGGGCCGTCGACGCCACCACCGCGAAGTGGCGCGAACTGCCCCGCCTGCTCCGCTTCGCCGCCAACTCGGCCCGCCGGGGCCGCCCCCGGCCGTCCCTGGTCACCGGCGCGTTCGCCGACCTCGCGGAACTCGAGGCGGCGGCCTCGCCGCTGCACGCCGCCCACGGCTACGGCGTCCCCACGGCACTCACCGACGTCTCGTCACACGCCGGGCAGGGGAGCTGATCGCGGTGCCGACGTCCACGCTCACCCTGTGGGACCGTTTCGCCCGTACGGCCGCCCGCCACCCGGACCGCCCGGCGCTCGTCGCCGGGACCACCACGCTCACCTACGCCCGGCTGCGAGCCCACGCCGAATCCCTGGCCGCCCGGCTCACCGCCGACGCGCCCCCGCCCCGCCGCATCGCCCTGCTGGCGGCACGGACACCGGTCACCTACGCGGCCTACCTGGCGGTGCAACGGCTCGGTGCCGCGGTGGTGCCGCTCAACCCGGCGGCTCCACCGGGCCGCAACGAGACCGTCGTACGACAGGCCGACGCGACACTGGTCCTGGCCGACGCGACCGGCGACGCCCGGCCGGCGGGACGGGCCGCGCCCCTCCTGCCGGTCGCCCTGACGGACCCGGCCGACGCACCGGACCTGCGCGGCCTGCCCGGCCCCGGCCCGCACGACACCGCCTACATCCTGTTCACCTCGGGCTCCACGGGCCGGCCCAAGGGAGTGGTGATCCGGCACGCCAACACCGACGCCTACCTCGACCACGCGGTGGAACGCAGCGGTGCCGGGCCGGACAGCCGTCTCTCGCAGACCTTCGGGCTCACCTTCGACCCCTCCGTGTTCGACATGTTCGTGGCCTGGAGCACCGGCGCGGCCCTCGTCGTGCCCAGCGCGGACGACCTGATGGACCCGGCCGGATTCGTCCGGCGGCACCGGCTGACCCACTGGTTCTCCGTGCCGTCGGTCGTCTCGCTCGCGGCCCGGCTGCGCCGGCTGCCGCCGGACTCCATGCCGACACTGCGCTACGCGGCCTTCGCCGGCGAACCCCTCACCGTCCGGCAGGCCCGCGCCTTCGCCGAGGCCGCGCCCGCGGCCCGTCTGGAGAATCTGTACGGCCCCACCGAACTGACCGTCACCTGCACCGGCTACCGCCTGCCCGCCGACCCCGCCGCCTGGCCGCACACCGCCAACGGCACCGTGCCCATCGGCACCGCCCACCCCGGCGCCGAGACCCTTGTCGTCGACGAGCGGATGCGCCACGCCGACCAGGGCGAACTCCTCGTACGCGGCCCGCAGCGGTTCCCCGGCTATCTGGACCCGGCGGACGACCCGGGACGGTTCGCCACCGGCGAGCCCGACACGGGGCTCACCCCCTACGAGGGCGGTCCGCTGACCGGCGCCCACTGGTACCGGACCGGGGACCGGGTGGTCCGCGACGGCGAGGCCCTGGTCCACCTCGGCCGCCTCGACAACCAGGTCAAGATCAGCGGCTACCGCGTCGAACTGGGCGAGGTGGAGGAGGCCCTGCGCTCGTGCCCCGGTGTCGCCGACGCCGTGGTCGTGGCCCGCACCGAACGGTCCACCCCCGTCCTGGAGGCCGTCTACACCGGAGACGCCCCCGACCCGGCCCCCCTGCTCACGGCCCTCCACGAGCGGCTGCCCGCCTACATGGTGCCCCGCACCCTCCTGCGCCTGCCCGAACTGCCCCTCAACCTCAACGGCAAGACCGACCGCAAGGCCGTCCAGGCCGCCCTGGACACGGCCCGCCCGGCCGTGTCCGGCCCGCCCCGCCCCATCCCCACGGACCGGCCCGCCACCGGCGCGCGCCGCACCCGCCTCCCGGAAGGAACCCGGTGACGTGACCGCGCCCACCACCCCCACCGCGCTGCCCGGCCGTGAGGAGTTCTGCTCCGCCATGGCACAGCTCGCCACCGGCGTCGCGGTCATCACCACCGCCGGACCCGACGGCCCGGTCGGCTGCACCGCCAACGCGGTGCTCTCCCTGTCCACCGAACCGCCCTCGGTGCTCGTCTCGCTCGCCACCAGCGGCCGTACCGTACGACACGCCCGCGCGCACGGCGGCTTCGCGGTCAACATCCTCAGCTGGCAGCAACGGGACCTGATGCACCGTTTCGCCCGACTGCCCGCGGCGGAACGTTTCGACGGCGTCCCCCACCGGGACGAGGAGGGCTGCCCCGTCCTGGCGGCCACCGCCGCGACCGTGGTCTGCCGCCTCGACCAGGCGCCCACCGTGCTCGACCACACCCTGCTGATCGGCCGCGTCCTGTGGACCGCGCAGGACCCCACCGCCCCGGCCCTGGTGCTCTATCAGCGCCACCAGCACGCTGTGGCCGGCTGACCCCGGCCGCGCGCCCTCCCCACCCGCACGCACCCAGGACAGGAATCGAGCATGAGCGTCATCGGCACCATGGAATCAGAGGTCCGCAGCTACAGCAGGGCCTGGCCCACCGTGTTCACCACCGGACGCGGCGCCGTTCTGCGCGACGAGTCCGGACGGTCCTTCATCGACTTCTTCGCCGGCGCCGGCGCCCTCAACTACGGGCACAACCCGCCGGAACTGAAGGCCGCGCTGCTGGACTACCTCTCCGGGGACGGCGTCACCCACGGACTCGACATGCACACCACCGCCAAGCGCGTCTTCCTGGAACGCCTGCGCGATCTGGTGCTCAGCCCCCGCGGCCTGGACTACCGCGTCCAGTTCCCCGGCCCCGGCGGCACCAACGCCGTCGAAGCCGCACTCAAACTCGCCCGGAAGGTCACCGGCCGGCACACCGTGGCCTACTTCCAGCGCGGCTTCCACGGCATGACGCTCGGAGCCCTGGCCGTCACCGCCAACCCGGCCAAGCGCGCCGGAGCCGGGGTACCGCTGCCGCACACCGTCCCCGTGCCCTTCGACGACCCCGCGGACGACGAGGAGAAGTCGGTGGCGCGGCTCGTCCGGTCACTGGACGCTGCCGCCGCGAACGGGCCGCTCGCGGCGGTGCTGGTGGAGACCGTCCAGGGCGAGGGCGGCGTCAACCCCGCCCGCCCGGTCTGGCTGCGGGCCCTGGCCGCCTGGGCCCGGGAGCACGGCGCCCTCCTCGTGGTGGACGACATCCAGATGGGCTGCGGACGCACCGGGCCGTTCTTCTCCTTCGAAACGGCCGGAATCGTTCCCGACCTCGTCTGCCTGTCCAAGTCCATCAGCGGGTACGGGACGCCCATGGCCCTGACGCTCATGCGCCCCGAGTACGACGTGTGGAAGCCCGGCGAGCACAACGGCACATTCCGCGGGTACAACCCCGCGTTCGTCACCGGGGCCCGCGCGCTGGAGCTGTTCTGGTCCGACCGCGCTCTGGAGAACCGGACCACCGCCCAGGGCGAACGGGTGCGCCGCGCCCTCACCGAGACCGCACGGCGGCACGGGCTGGCCGCCCCCCGCGGGCGCGGTCTGGCCTGGGGTCTGCCCTTCGACCGCCCCGGTGCGGCCCGCGAGGTGTGCGACGTCGCGTACCGGGGCGGGCTGTTGCTGGAGACGGCCGGACCCGATGACGAAGTGGCCAAGGTCCTGCCGCCGCTGACCGTGGCGGACGAGCACCTGGAACAGGGCATTGGGATACTCGACGAAGCCGTCGCCTCGGTGGTCGGCAGGCGCACGCTCGCGGCCTGAGCGGACCTCGGCGGACCAGGGCCGGACGCGGCAGGTCAGGACCGGCCCATGACGAAACCCCTCGGTGGCGAACCGGCCTCGGGGCAAGCGAAGGGGAGAGCGGATGTCGGCCGACCTGGCGGGTTTCCTCGGTGTCGTCCTGGTGGCCTACGTGGTCCCCGGCCCGGACTTCCTGGTGGTGATCCGCTCGGCCGCCGAGCACCCCGCCAAGGGACGGGCCGCGGCACTGGGCGCCCAGACCGGGCTGTGCGTGCACATGCTCGCCGCCGCCGCGGGGCTGTCGCTGATCGCCGCCCGCTCTCCCGTGGTCTACGACGCCATCAAGCTGCTCGGCGCGGCCTACCTGGTCTACCTCGGGATCCGGGCGGTTCTGGCCGCCCGGCGCAGCGCCCGCGAGCGCCGCGCCGAGGCAGCGGTGACAGACGGCCCGGAGGGGCTTACCGCCCCGCGGACCCCGGCCCCGGACGAGCCGGCCCGCGCCCGGTGGCGGTCCGGCTTCACCGAGGGCTTCCTCACCAACGTGCTCAACCCCAAGGCGGCGCTCTTCTTCCTCAGCATCCTGCCGCAGTTCGTGCACGGCGGCGGTTCGACCGCGCGGCACATCTTCTTCCTCGGCATCCTCGACGTCCTCATCGGCGTCGTCTACTGGTTCGCCCTCGTCGCCGTCGCCGCACGGCTGCGGGCGTTCCTCGCCCGCCCGACGATCCGCCACCGCTGGGAGCTGACGACCGGCTGGCTGTTCATCGCCATCGGCATCGGCGTCGCCGCGGCTTCATGAGGCGGGGGTGTCGGTGCCTCACGCTGCTTCGTCTGCGGTTGTTTCGGCACTCGGCGCGTCCCCGCCAGGTTTGGCGGCATGGGTGTGGTTCCTCCTGTGCGGCGCGGCGCCCTCGTGATGTCAGGCGGCGCGCTTCACGTGGCGGACCAGCCACATCAGCAGGGCGTCCAGGTCGGCGGCGGCCGAGAGGACCCGGTCGACCGCCTCCGGGGTGTGCAGCCACTCCTCGCAGCCGAGGGAACGGGCGGCTATCAGCGAACGGTGGCGGAGCAGGTTCGTACGGGTGTGGTTCGTCGGATAGCCGCGTGGCGGGCGTTTCATCAGGTCCCCAGAGATGTCGTAGCCCTTCTTCCGCACGTCCTCGACGATGGCGGCCAGTTCGCGGCCGCTCCCCTCGGAGGCCACGGCTTTGCGGAACATGTCCACCTGGCCGGGATCGGGGTACCACCAGGCACCCTGGACCCGCAGGCCGTCCAGGGAGAACCGGAGACCGATCTCGATCTTGCGGCCGAGCCGGATCACCGCGCTCTGGTGCTGCCACCACCAGGAGTCGGTGCGGTAGTGCCAGACGGAGAAGTCCTCGTATCGGGGGTCGGTGTCCGCGACCTCGTTGAGCAGGGCGATCATCGGCTGCCGGACCAGGCGTTCGCGATCCGCGCGACAGCGCTCGCGGGTCGCGTGGGTCGGTTCGCCCTGGAGCTGCCACAACACGTCCATGGCCTGCTCCGGCCAGCCGGTGAACTGTCCGCGCATGCCGGCAGGTTAGCTCACCCATGGTCCGCGCGTGGAGAGTGAGACGGGTAGGGAGCCGTGATCCCGCACAAGGTGGGAGGTGCTGTGGCGGGGCTCGTCGGCCAGTTGAGAGTGCAGTCGATGTGAAGCGGGCGGTGAGATTGTGCAGCCGGACTCGAGATCCGTCGGCCACCGCCGCGCCCGCGCGGTTCGACAGGCGACCGAGGCCGCCTGCCCCGGCTCGACCACGAGGCGACCGCCCGCGTCGAGAACAACCGCCCCGTACGCACCCGCACCGGCTGCGCCGCCCCGCCGACTGGAACGGCTCAGGTTCTGCTCCGAGGAGGGCCTGCCGTCGGCCGCCGTCCGTACCGGGACGCGGGTCGCTTTCGTGGGGTGGTGCTGGCACCGCCCGCCCGGCTCCCGAAGTCCGGCCGGTCGCTGGGGAAGCTCATCGCACCCTGCACCATCGACCGCCGCTTGTCCGGCGCCGTCGTCACCGCCCGCCACCATGGCGCCGAGCAGACGCTGCGCGCTCGGAGTAATCGGCTTCGAACGGCCGCGCGACCGTCCGTCGACCGGCGCCACCGTGGTGACCACCGCGGTGACGACCGGCGTCACGGCGGTGACTACCGCGAAGGACACCCCGACTGGTCTCAGGCGGAGGTCGATGACGCCGGCCCATGAGCCGGACGTGTCCGGGGTGGGTCGCCTTGTGCGGGGCGGCCCACCCTCCTTAGACGCCATTTCACTTGGTAAGCCGGCGATGGCATATGAGGGTCGCGGCGACGGCGGTGAAAGCGAGGAAGTGTTCCGGCGTGCGCTCGTAACGGCGGTGGAGGCGTCGGCAGCCGGACAGCCAGGACACGGTCCGCTCCACGACCCAGCGGTGTCGGTCCAGGCGTTGGGACGACTCGACACCTTTACGGGCGAGATGGTGCCGGATGCCGCGGGAAGCGAGCCATTGCCGCAGGTAGCGGTAGTCGTAGCCCTTGTCGCCATGCAGCTTGCCGGGTCGTCGACGTCGCGGGCCGCGACGGGAGCGGATGGGCGGAATGCCGCGGACAAGGGGGATGAGAGCCTGGCTGTCGTGGAGGTTGGCGGCGGAGATGCCGACCGACAGGGGCAGGCCCTGGCGGTCCACGATGAGGTGGATTTTCGATCCGGCTTTGCCACGGTCGGTCGGATTCGGTCCCGTCAGCCGCCCCCTTTGAGTGCCCGGACGCTGACGGAGTCGATCGCGCACCGCGGCCAGTCAAGCTCGCCCCGGGCGCCGAGTTCGTCCAGGACCAGGCGGTGGAGCTTGGCCCAGACCCTGGCCTCGGTCCACTCGGTGAACCGCCGGAAGGCGGTCACCCCGGACAGACCGAAGCCCGGCGGGAGTTGATTCCAGGTGCAGCCCGACGTGGCCACGAAAACGATCGCGGCCAGCACCTCACGGTCCCCTCGCCGGCGATGCCCTCCACCCTGCGGGCGAACCGGTGCCGGCGGCACCACCCGCTGGAACAACGTCCACAGACCGCTGATCAGGGGCATGACCGCTCACCGAGCTCGTCGGAGTGAAGCAGGCCTTCGTAACGTGGATGCCGGCACGCTGGTGCCGGGAGATGAGGCCGGGAAGGAATCTGCTGGGGAGGGGTGCGTGGACGGCGAGGACAAGATCGATGTCTACCTCGGTCTGGACGTCGGCAACGGTGAGCATCACGGCACCGCCCTGACTCCGCCGGGCAAGAAATTGCTCGACAAGCCGCTGCCCAACAGTGAACCGCGATTGCGTGAGCTGTTCGAGAAACTGCAGGCCAGGCATGGAACGGTGCTGGTCGTGGTGGACCAGCCAGCCTCGATTGGGGCCCTGCCGCTGGCTGTTGACCGCGACGTCGGCTGCCATGTCGCCTATCTGCCAGGGCTGACCATGCGGCGGATCGCCGACCTATATCCCGGTGAGGCCAAGACCGACGCCCGCGACGCGGCCATCATCGCCGATGCCGCCCGCACCATGCTCCTCGCCGCCAGGATCGAACAACTGCTGGAGGCATACCCTCTTTCACGGGTCCTGACCTCCATGCCCGGCGTCGGGGTCACGACCGCAGCTCGCATCCTCATCGACGTCGGTGATGGCAGCGGCTTCGCCATCGCAGGCCACCTGGCCGCCTACGCCGGACTCGCACCCGCCACCCGCCGATCCGGCCCCTCTCTCCGCGGCGAGCGCCCGGCCCGGCGTGGCAACAAGCAGCTCAAGCGAGCCTTTTACCTTGCCGCGTTCGCCTCTCTCTCCCAGCCGCACTCACGCGCCTACTACGACAAGAAACGCCGCGAAGGAAAGCACCACGTCGCGGCTCTCGTCTGCCTCGCCCGCCGTGGCATCGACGTCCTCTTCGCCATGCTCCGCGACGGCACCTTCTACGAACCACCCAAGATCGCTACCGCTTGACGAAAGCCATAGGGGCACTTTTTCGCACGGATGTGGGAGGCGTCCACGCATGCCCGGGACCAGTCCAGCTCGTCGGCTGCGTTCAGCTCGGCGAGCAGGAGACGGTGCAACTGGTCGAAGACACCGGCCCTGTGCCAGCGGCCCAGTCGGCGCCAGTAGGTCTGTCCGGAGCCGAACCCCAGCTCCGACGGCAGCAGTTGCCAGCTGATGTCGTTGTAGAGCACGTACAGGATGCCCTGCAGACATAGCCGGTCGTCCACTGGCTTCGGGCCGGGCGCCTTCTCCGGCCAAGGTGACAGCGGAGGCTCGATCAGCGCCCACAAGTCGTCGTCCACGAACACGGCCGGTTCCCCACACGTCGCGAACGGCGGAACCGTAGTACTGGTCACTGCTGGCCAGCACACATCCACAAGATCGTGTTACGAGCTCTAAGATGCGACTGAATTGCTGCGGTGCGATTCTGGTGGTACGGAACGGTCAATGCCCCGGTCGGCCACTGCGGTGCTTCTCGGGCCGGGCACCAATATGCGGGAGGTCCGGCAATGAAGCTAAGACTTGCCATAGCGACTGCGATTCTGATAATCCCTGTTCCGTTCGTGAGCATGACGGAGCCTGCGGCGGCGGCCAATACTCACGTTGTCGTTTTGACTGGCCACATGAAGGTGATCGACTCGCCGGGACTTTTCACGGGAAAGAGGGTCGGCGAGTTCAACTTCGAGAAGAGAGCCACTCTTACGCACGATAGGACAAGAGCGACCCTTTCCACCGGGGCTTGCGTACGGGATAGTTTTGGCCTTCTGACGGTCCAACTGGAGCTCACTCGCTTTGAGTACGTCGCGGTTACGCCGACGATCCGCCTCTATGAAGGATCGACATGCTTGAGCGACGACCTCGACGGTGAAAAGTCAGCCATCACGCAGGGTGTCACTGTAGGTGAATCTAAATCGTGGAACCTCGAAGTAGTGAATAGCGAGTTCAATTCGCTGGACTATGCTGGCGCGAAGTTCTTCGTGCGAAATACCGTCGGCGCTGACGTCGGACGCCCGAGGGAGCCGTCCAACGTGGTTGCGACCAGGGACCCCGGCAATAATCGAACCGTCGTCGTTCAGTGGGTTGACAATGCCACTAATGAAAGCGGGTACGAAATCCGCAACACCACGCTCAATAACACGACATTGCCCATGGATGCGGATCGTACGACATTCACTTGGCCTAACCTCGACCCAAGCGTCAGGCATTGCTTCCAGATCCGGGCGGTCAACGCCCAGGGTCCGTCAGCCTGGACGCCCGTAAGCCCCAGAGGTGAGTGCGCCTAACGAGCTCGTGCACGGTAGGCGGTGAGGCGTCGGTTTCCTGATCGTCGATCATGGTTGTGTGATGGGGAAGGCGTCTCGCGCAGCGATCGTAAGCAACCGGAGAATCACGGGTCTCTCGGCCGATGTGATCGCTGAACTGGTGGCTGAGTTGGGCCCGTTGTGGCATGAACGGCATCAGGACAAGCTTGCGTCCCGGCCGCGGAAGCGGGCGGTGGGCGCCGGCGCGAAGCACCGGCTCGTGTTCGTCGACCGGCTCCTGGCCGCCCTCGTGCACCTCCGGCACGGGGCCACGCACGACGTGCTGGCCTGCTGGTTCGACGTGGACCGCTCCATCATCACCCGCGCCATCGGCGAGGTACGGCCGCTGCTCGCCGAGCGAGGACGCACCGTGAGCCCCGGCGTGCGGCTACGGACTCTGACCGAGGTCGTCGATCATCTCGGTGCCAGCGGGAAGACCGGGATCATCGACGGCACCGAGATCCGGGTCCGGCGGCCGGCTGCCGGACGCAAGGACCGGGACAAGTTCATCTCCGGCAAGAGCAAGCAGAACGCCGTCAAGACCATGGTGCTCACCGACGCGGATGGCCGGATGCTGTTCTGCAGCCCGACCAGGCCCGGAAGCTGCGCGGACCCCACTCACGCCCGCCAGTTAGGGCTGGTCGGTCTCCTGGCCAACGGTCCCGCCATGGAGATCCTCGCCGATGCCGGCTACCAGGGCCTGGGTGCGCAGACCGGCGGCCGGGTGATCACACCACCGCACCGCAAGTTCAAGCAGAACGCTCCGGACTGGTACGAGGAAATGCACGAGCGACAGCGCAAAGCGCACTCCTCGCGACGTATCCGGGTCGAGCACGGCATCGCGCACCTGACTAGGTGTTTTTGAACCTGGTGACCCGGCATCCGGGCCGTTTGGAGCACATAGAACTCGGTGTCCTCCGGGTATGGCGCTGTGCCAAAATCCAGCGCATGGCTGTGCGATACCCGTCCCCCCTGCGTCCCGGTGACCGTGTTGGTGTTACCTCTCCATCGAGCGGGGTCGCGAAGGAATTGCGTGAGCGGCTCAATGTCGCCGTTCGTGACGTCCAGGACCGCGGGTACGAGGTCGTCATCGGCCGGTGCATGGACGGCTCCGGGCACGTCAGTGCTTCGGCCCCTGACCGCGCGAGCGAACTGATGTCGATGCTGACCGACTCCACCATCAAGGCCATCGTGCCGCCGTGGGGCGGAGAGACCGCGATTGACCTGCTACCGCTGCTCGACTGGGACAGGCTGCGGGAGGCAGAGCCCACCTGGCTCGTCGGATTCTCCGACATGTCGACCCTGATCACGCCGATGACTCTGCTCACTGGGACGGCGACAGTCCATGGCAACAACCTCATGGACACGCCCTACCGAGTGCCCGAAGGACTGCGATCGTGGCTCGACATCGTCGCAGCGCCCCGGGGGCACCAGTTCACCCAGACCCCGCCCGGTCGCCATCGGGCCACCGGCTTTGACGACTTCGCCGCCTTCCCCGACATACGCGAGTACACGCTCGACTCCGTGGGCGCCTGGACCCGGCTCGACGGGATCGGTGACGTGGAGGCCGAGGGAAGGCTGATCGGCGGCTGCATCGAAACTCTGTGCAATCTCGCAGGGACGGCCTACCTCGACGTCTCGGCCTTCGCTCGCAACGAGTCACCGGATGGGCTCCTCGTGTATGTGGAGGCAGCCGGCGACGATGCTTTCACCATCTGCCGGAACCTCCATGGCATGAGGCTCGCTGGGTTCTTCGATCGGGCGAACGCGGTTCTCGTTGGCCGGACCAGCGCACCCGACAACCGTTCCCTCAGCCAGCACGAGGCCGTCCTCGACGCACTTGGTTCTCTCAACGTGCCGATCATCGCCGACATCGAGTGCGGCCACGTGCCGCCCTACATGCCGATCGTCAACGGAGGGTACGGCCGTATCGTTCACACACCGAGCCGGAGCGAATTGACGCAAACCTTGGACTGACGCATCAGACCGGCCGCCCAGCTCTGACAGAGGTGGGTCGGGTCAGCAGGACGGCTCCCCGCTTCCGGTGCGCTTTTTCGTCCAGCCGGTGCGGGGGCTTTTGCGGGTCAGGCCGCCGGGTCATCATGGTGATGAGTGCCCAGTTCAGGTGTGCTTCGGAGTGCTGGGGCAGGCGTTCGTAGTCGCGTGTGTTGCGGCGGGCGTTCATGCACCAGCCGATCGTGCGCTCGACTTTCCAGCGGCGGGGCAACACGACGAAGCCCTTGACCCCTTTGGGCCGGGAGACGATGCGCAGGGTAAGCCAGAGGCGGTCGCGCGCCCAGTCCACGAGGTCGCCGGCATAGCCGCGGTCGGCCCAGACCTGGGTGATCTGCGGTTGGGTGAGGCGCAGGCGCCAGAACACGTCGCGGGCGGCGTCGCGGTCCTGGACGTCGGCGGGCGTCACCGTGATCATCACCGGCAGGCCGAGCGTGTCCACGGTGATATGTCGCTTGCGGCCGTTGATCTTCTTCGCGGCGTCGTAGCCCCGGCTGTTCCGGCCGACGGTGGAGGCACCCTTGACTGACTGGGAGTCCACGATCAGCGTCACCGGGTGGGGGCAGCGGCCCTTTCCCGTACGGATCCTGCGGCGGAGCTGGTCACGGATGTGGGTGACCACCCCGGCCCGGTTCCACCGCCAGAAGAATCCGTAAACCGTCTCCCACGGAGGGAAATCCGCAGGCAGGGCCCTCCACTTCGCGCCGTTGTCGACGATGTAGCGGATGCCGTCGACGATCTCCCGCCGCGGCCACTTCTCCGGATGACCGCCGGTCCTGGTCTGGCAGGCCGGGATGGGCAGCAGGGGTTCCAGCAGTGCCCATTCGGCGACGGAGGTGTCGGATGGGTAGCGGCGGCGACGGGAGGCAGCGGGCATGGCGGGCTCGGCAGGGTGATCGGTAATGGACGTGTGCTATTTGGCGAGCTGGGCGAGGGTGGCGCGGACGCCGGTGAGCTGGGCGGTGGCGAGCTGGGCCCATTCGTCGTCGGGGTAGCGGGCCAGGTGCGGATCGAGCGTGCCCGTGATCACCCGGGTCAGACGGCCGAGGATCTGCCGGAACTGCCGCTTGTCGTACTCGATCCAGTCCGCCGGGTCGTCGGAGAACATGAACCCGTCCCGCCGGGTCCAGGTGATCGGCGTCAGGTTCTCCGCGGCCACGACGTCCCGGACGTGCCGAATACCGCGGCCGACCTGCGAGCGCGTCAGACGGGTGGCGGCCATGAGCTGGTAGGTGTGCAGGCCGGCGGGGCGTGCTTCCATCAGGGCGACGCGGACCAGGTCGCCGTAGTGCTCGGCCAGCGGCCGGGCCTCCCGGCGTCGCGGCATGGCCTACTCACCTTTGAGCAGCTGGACCAGCTGCTCGTCCAGCGTGAACTCGCCGTTGTCGAGCGCCCCTTCGAGCCAGTCCGCTGCCGCGCGGACCCGGCCGATCTGACGGCGCACGGTCTCGCGCTCGTCGTCGGTGAACTCCTGTCCGCGCAGCTGCGGGACCAGGCGGCCGAGCGTGGCCACGAAGCCGTGGCAGGAGCCGACCAGGTCGAGGTACTCGATGGTGTGCTCGATCGCGCGGACGGCCGGGGTGCGTTCCCGGATCCGGTCCCGGGTCTCGGCGGAGTTGTCGAACTGGGCGCGGTTGACGAGCATCCGGGTGGTGTCGTCCCGCATCGTCTTGCGGGCCACGGCCGGGCGGCGCAGCAGGTCGGTGGTCACCTGCTGGGCGACGGTGTCGTCCCTGGTCAGCTCCGTGACGACCCGAACCTTTTCGGCCGGGGTGACGTGCTCGGTGACCGCTGGCCGCTTCAGCAGGTCGGTGGCGACCTGGGCTGCGACCTCGTCGTCCCGGGTCAGGTCGGCCACGGCCTGGACCTTCTCGTCCACCGTGACCGGCCGGTCGACCCGCTGGCCGACGACCCGTTTCGCGCCGTCCGGCGTCCACTGCCGAGCCCCGGTGCGCGGGTTGAACGGCGCGTCCTCGATCGCCGCCCACCGCTCGTCCTCGTCCGCGACCGACGCGAGGATGCGGTGAACGGTAAACGAGACGCCCTCCTTGCGGCGCCCCTCGGGCCACCGGTTGGCGGTGTATCGCCAGTCCTCCACCGTTCGGCGCTCGACGCCGATGTCGTCCGCGAACAGCTGCAACGACTCCGTCACGGTGAACAGGTCGTCCGTGCCGTTCGGCATCGACCCGCCCACCGACCTCATCGGCTCGATCTCCAACGCCATGTCGCCCAAAGCGAACTGCGCCCTCGCGACCTGCGCGATCAGTTCCTTCGCCTGAGTGACGAGCTGTTCGTAACGCTGCCGGGTGACGTTCCCGATCCGGTCGGCCACGTCGGTCATGAAGACCACCGCCCTCGCCCGGGTCCGGCCCGATCACCACGACGTGACCGGTCAAAGGGGGCGCCGGCCCCGGTCACCATCCACCGTGACGCGCGCGCGACACGCCGGGGCAGAGCGCGAGCCAGGGGCGCTCGAAGCGCTCGGCAATCACCCCCAACTACCTTGCAAAACCTGGGTGTTCAAGGTGTTCGCGAGGCGTTCGGCTACGACGTTTCCGTAACGCCGTTCCGCGACGCCCGCCGCTGACGGCAGGCCCGTACCCGGCAACGGTCCGAGCAGTACACCGCCGCCTTCGACCGCTCCACCCCTACCGTCCACGACCTGCCACAAACCGGGCACTCCGCCTGCTCTCCCCGCTGCATCGCAGCCACCCGCTGCCGGGTCCGCTCAAGCCTCCGCCACCGCCGTGACCTGCACCGACCCGAGCAGAACACCGCCTCCGCCGCCATCGTCTGCGGCAGCGGATCACCACACTCCCGGCAATACCGCCGAGCCGTCCCGCCAGCCCCCACAACTCAGATCATCCAGGCCCACGCACCTCACGGCCAGGGATCAAAAACACCTACTGAAGAACTGGCGGGCCCTGGCTCGCCATCTCGGCCGCCGCGAGCACATGAGTGACATCGTCCAAGCCGTCGCCGGCCTGCTGTCCCTCCAGCAGACCGCGGACCTGACGTCGGCACGGCAGATGTGAACACCGAGCCCCGCTGCCACCCTCGACGCCTCACCGCCTACCGTGACGCAGGGGACGGCCGTGGGGTCTGCCGCTGGAGGACCGCGTGCTGCTCGTCATCGCGTACTGGCGGACCAACATGGCACTGCGACAGCTCGCGCTGCTGTTCGGGATACCGAAGTCGGCCGCCGACCGCATCATCGACCACCTCGGGCCCGTCCCACCGCAACGTCCGCGCCCGCGTCGAGCATGCCTTCGCACGCATGAAGACGTGAAAGATCCTCCGCGACTGCCGTGGCCGGGTTGCCCCCACCGCGCGGCTGCATCCGGGCGTCGGCCCGTCTCCGTCGGCTGTCTCGCGCCGGGCCGCGGCGGCCTGTCGCCGTCACCCCGAGTGCCGCCCGTACTGTCGGTCACCGGCTGCTACTGGCTGCCACGGGCCGCCACGTCGCCCGTCGTCGGCTGTCGGCCGTGAGCCGTCGGGCCACCGGCTACCGGGCCGGGCGCCCGGCGGCCATGCGGTGCTGTGCCCCGAGGCCGCCCGTCGCCGTTAGATCCTCTGACACCTGGGAACGCCGCGTGGGCGGGGCCGCCGGCTGCGGTCCCACCCACGCGGTTCTGTCCCGGGTGACTCCCGGGGGGGGGTGACGTCAGCGCAGGCCGAAGGCCCGGGTGATCGTCTGCGAGACGGTGTTGCCCGCGCTGTCCCGGGCGCCGACCCGGAGGGTGACGAAGTCGGCGGACCGCGGCGCGCGCAGGTTCGTCCGCCATCCTTCGTCGCGCCGGCTCAGGTCGGTCCGCTGCCAGGTCGCACCGTCGTCGTACGACACCTCGACGGTCGGTTTCCCGATGGTGGTGGTGGTGCCTGGCAGGTGCGAGGCGGTCACCGTCAGGCCGGCGTGCCGGTCGGCACGGCCGGACTTGTCGGTGTCCACGCCGTAGTCGAGCTGGATGAGCGGCAGGGACACCGCCGCATCGCTGCCGGTGACCGCGGAGGTGAAGTCCCACTCGGTGAGCGTGTGCGTCGAGTACGGGTTGGCCCAGGTGCCGCGGTCGTTGTCGAGGACCAGCCGGTAGGGCAGGCGCTCGGCGCCGAGGCCGGGAACCCGAAGGTACTCGGCGTTGCCCCAGTCGAGCTGCTGGTCGCCCTGGTAGAGCGACATCCAGTCCTTGACGTCGAAGTTCGCGCCGGCCTCGCCGACGTGGCCGGACCCCGAATCACCCCAGCCGGGCGCGGTGATGTACATGGTGTCGAGGTAGCGCACCGGCTGGTAGTTGATCGGCCCCATGCGGGGCCGCTGGATCGGCCCGAACCAGCTGACCTTGCCGGTCTTGCGCGCCGGGTAGGTCAGCGGCTCCATCGAGTGCTGCCCGGTCTCGCCCTGGATGAAGGCGTCGTCCAGCCACGTGGTGCCGGCGGTGACCCAGTCGGTGCGCTCGCCCTGGGCGGGCGCGGTGAGCTGGTTGCCGACGGCCCAGCCGCGCCAGACGTCCGGGCGGAACTCCATCGCCTTGCCCTGCCGGTAGTTCCGGAAGGAGACGTCCACCCGGCCGAGGTCCTGGGACTCCTCACGCCAGGTCGGGTCCGCCGGAACGGCACCCGTCCAGTGGTGCACGACGTCGTAGACGTAGTCGGTCGTGGGGTGCGAGGTGACCTTCAGCGAGACCGTGCCGTGCCGGAGTCGGCCGAGCAGGTCGGCGCCCTGGTCGGCGTTGAGCGTCGCCACCGTCACCGGGGCCGGGCTCTCCGGGCTCCAGGGGTTCTCGTCCCAGGGCTCCATGCGACCGACGCCGTCGTTGACGACCAGCAGCAGCCGCGCGCCGGCGGCCGCGGCGACCTCCGCCTGGGCCTTGATCCCTGCCGTGCCGGCGCCGCGCACCACGACGGCCTTGCCGCGCACGTTCTGCCGCGCGAGCTCCTCGGCCGTGCCGTCACCGGCGAAGACCGCCGTCAGGGTCCGGGTACCGGCGGGCAGCGGCGTGGCAGCGCGCTTGACCAGCGGGTCGTTGAAGGTCGTCGACTTCGTGCTCACAGTCAGCGCAGGCTGTTCGAGGCGGAAGCGGGCGCCGGTCTCGAACTCGCCGTCGGTGACCTTCTTGTCGGTCGGGAGCGCCCAGATGCTGTCGTACGACGAGTCCGGCAGCATCGACGTCTCCACCAGGCTGTCGGTGAAGGACCGGTGGGCATCCAGGCGCGGCGCGACGGCGGTGGTCTGCTGCGGCACGCGCGCCAGGATCCGGCGTGCCTTGCGGCCGTCCAGGGTGACGGTACGGTCCTGGTCCAGCTTCACGTCGTTGAAGGCGAGCAGCACCATGCCGCGTGAGTGCGGGCCTTCGGCGCCCTGCACGTCACCGGTGAGCCAGCCGCTGTAGCTGCCGACGGGCAGCCGCGCCGTGCCGGTGCCGGACGCGTCGAGGTCCATCACCGTGAAGAGGTGCTCGGCGGTCAGGACGACCCGGCCCTCCAGCGGCTTGCCCGAACGGTCCTTGGCGACCACGGTCAGATTCTGCCGCTGGCCCTCGCGGGCCGCGCCGATCAGGGTCCGGGCGCGGACCGTCCCGGCGCCGTCCGTACCGGTGATCATGGCGCTGACCGACTGGTCGCCCGCCAGCTTGTCCAGGGCCGCGGTCAGCGTGACCGCGGCGGTGCCGTGCGCGGGCACGGTGACATGGTCCTCAGAGAGGCTGAACAACCCGGCTGGGACGGTGCCGTCGACCGCCAGGTTGAGCCTGGCCTGGGCGTCGCCGACGTTGGTGTACGTCACCGTCTGGACGTCAGTCTCTCCGGGCTTCGGGGGCCACGTGTGGAAGCCGGAGTAGGCGGTCGTGGTGGCGAAGACCGTGGTGTGCACGGCCGCCAGCGCGTCGAGCCGGCCGGCGCCCGCCTGGTACGGGGTGTACGCCGTGGTTGCCTTGGCGCTGCTGACCAGCGCCTTCTTGAGCTGGGTGCCCGTCCAGTCGGGGTGCTCGGAGGCGAGGAGCGCGGCGGCACCGGCGACGTGCGGTGTCGCCATCGACGTGCCGCTCATCGTGGTGTAGTAGCCGGAGCCGCGCTTGTAGTGCGAGCGCGCCGCGACGATGTCGACGCCGGGCGCGGTGATCTCCGGCTTCAGCCCGCCGTCGCCGTCACGCGGGCCCTGGCTGGAGAAGTCGGCGAGCGTGTCGGTGGAGTCGACGGCGCCGACGGTCAGCGCGGAGTCCGCGGCACCGGGGCTGCTGATGGAGTGCGGGCCGCCGTTGCCCGCCGCGATCACGAACAACGCGCCCGTGTCGTGGCTGAGTTCGTCGACGGCCTGGCTCATCGGGTCAGTCTTGTCACCGCCGCCGCCCAGACTCATGCTGATGATCCTGGCCTTCTGGTCACGGGCGGCCCACTCCATGCCCGCGATGATCCAGGATTCCTGACCGCTGCCCTCGGAGTTGAGCACCTTGCCGACGGCCAGCCGGGCGCCGGAGGCGACACCCCGCTCCTTGCCGCCGGAGGCACTGCCCGTGCCGACGATGGTCGAGGCGACGTGCGTGCCGTGGCCGTTGTAGTCGGCGATGTCGTCCTCGCCGGGGACGAAGCTGGCGCTGTCGGACACCTGCCCGACCAGGTCCGGGTGTTCGGTGTCCGCGCCGCTGTCGAGCATCGCGACCTTCACGCCCTGGCCGGTGTCGCCCTCCGCCCATACCTTCTGCGCGCCGATCTGGGCCGTGGAGTCGGCCAGGTCGGCCTTTACCTTACCGTCGAGCCACACGTTGGCGACGCCGCCCGCGAAGGACGGCTTCGCGGACCGGGCCGCCGCGCCGGAACCCCCGGTGAGCGAGGACCAGAACTCCGGTGCCTGCTTGTGGTTCTGGGCGAGGGCCGCACCCTGGATGCTGTCCAGGCGGCGGACGTCGGTCGAGCCGGCCATCTTCGTCCGGGTGCGGGCCTTGGCGGCAGCTCCGGTGTAGCGCACGATCAGCGGCAGCCGGGAGCTGTGCGCGTCGTCATAGCCCTCGGTGATGAGCCGCGTCACGTTGAAGAGCTGCTTGTCGAGTCTGCCGGCGCTCACGTACGGCAGGGCGGCGTCGGGGTAGACATAGGTGGCGCCGTCCACGACAACGCGGTGGAAGCCGGTGGTGGCTCCGCTCGCGGCCTGGAAGGAGCGCACGACGGTGCCGTCGGCGGCGGTCCCGATGGTGACCTTGTCACCCGTGATCAGGGTGACGGTGTGCGTGCCGGCACCGCCGGGGGTTTGGTGTCCGGCGTCCTTGTGCGACACCTCGCCGGCGGCGTACGCGGACACAGCGGCAGTCGCCGGTATGACGCCGAGTGTGAGCGCGGCCGCCACGGCGAGGGCGATCGGCCCGGGCCGGGGGATGGGAACCTTGGGCAAAGAAGACTCCTGAGACGCGGCGAAGAGCGAAAGATCACTGGATCCTGTGGCCTCCCCCGCCGTCGTTCAAGGGGTCGCACATGTCGCTCTTGCGCCGTGGCACAGTTGCGCCGCGAGCAGGCGGCGTCGTCGGCCACCGCGCGTCCGGGGGACGGCGGCGGACCGCCCCATGAATTCGGGGTGAGGGACGGAGCAACGGGCCTGTGGGGCATCCCAGGTCGGCGGCTTGGCGCCTGCCCTCCGCCGGGGCGGACGCCAGGTGCGGCGGGCCCGCGCTCTCACGTCATCGACGGGTGATGGGCCTTCCCACGGGGGCCGACAGCCCCACGTGGTCGTGGCGTCGCGCTTTGCCGTCAAGCTTCGAGGTCTCGGACGGCCTCCGCACGTTCGCACAGGGGTGCCGTCGTCTGGTTGCCGGGCCCGGCACCGTCGGGGGGTTCGCGCAATTCCGCACAGCATCGACCCGGGCAGGGAGCGGGTATCTGTCGAATCCGTGTCGAAGTCCGCTTACCGGGGCGCCCAGTTGCGGAATCGGCGCAGGTGTTCAACCTGTGGACGACGCTCTACTCGCAACGCGCCTTCTCACAGCAGCTAGGTTCTGTCTCTTAGGTCAGCGTCGGGTCCAGATGAGGATGCCGGCGAGGTGGAGGGCGGTCTGGTAGGCGATGGCGAGTTTGTCGGTTCGTGTGGCCAGGCCGCGCCACTGCTTGAGCCGGTTGATGCACCGCTCGACGGTGTTCCGCTGCTTGTAGACCTCGCGGTCACAGCCGGGTGGGCGGCCGCCTTGTCGGCCCCGTCGCAGGCGGTGGCCGATCTGGTCGGAAGGCTGCGGGATCACCGCCCGGATTCCCCGGTGCCGAAGGTGGCTGCGGATGGCGCGGGAGGAGTAGGCCCGGTCGGCACCCGCCCCGTCGGCTGCCCGCACACAGGGCACGGCACCGGATCGTCCCGTGTCCGCGCCGACACCCGGATCACCTTACCCTCGTCCGTCACACCCTCGACGACCAGGGCGGACAGCCCCGAAAACACCACGCCCACAAGCTCGTTGATATCACGCACACCATGCCAACGACGACCGTCACCCGCCGTTACCACCGATTACGGGACAGAGCCGCTCGCTTTACAGACCCCGTCAACGTCCTGTGGCTCATGGCCCGTGACGGTACGTGTTACCAAGCCGCACCGTCTGTCACGGCAGCGGCTTGACAACAGCATTGGGAAACCTTTCAGTGTTGGTTGAGTGCAGCCCTTGGCTTCGTCGCAAACTCTTGTCGCTGGTGAGAGGGTAGCCATTCGGGTTCCGCAGACGTGCCGTACAAGTTGTCGTGCGGGTAGCGAGGGAACAGGTGCTGGTGAAAGTGCCACACGTCCTGACCACCGGAGGGCTCGTTGTGTTGTCGGGTCGAGACGCCGTCGCATCCGTAAACCCGACGCATAGTGCGGGCGAGAAGACGGGTGGCCTCGAAGACTGCGAGTCCCTCGGAGGCTGGAAGGTCGTAGAGGTTCTCGTGGTGAGCGATGGGGATGATCAGCAAGTGCCCCGGGTTGTTCGGCCACCAGCGAGGCGAGACGAGCGCGAAGACTCGCTCGGTGCGATAGACCACGTCAGGGGCCTGTTCGGCCGACAAGGAGCAGAACGGGCAGTGGTAGTCGACAGGCTGATGGTTATGCACGGGTTGCCTTCCAATCGATGTGGTCCCAGATGACATGCCAATGAACGGCCCTGGCCGCCAACCCCCCTTCAGCAGTGGGGAAATAGCTAGGACTTGAGCCATGCTCAAGACCTGTGGATCGAGCTCGGAAGCACGCGAGTGGCAGGTGACCAGGGTGGCGTCGATGTCCAGGATCAGGCCGGGCAGGTCGCGCCCACCGGCCCGCGAAGCCGGTATCCCTCCCCGGGTTGCGGCTGCTTGGAGCCAGGTGACTTCCCGAGCGGCAGCGCGGGCTGAGCGCAGTGCCGCCAGAGCAATGGGGTTGATGCCGGCCAGTAGCCGCGAGGCGATCGGGTTGGACGCCACCGGGCCGAACACCTCACGCTGGTCGCGCAGCAGAGCCAGATCCGCAATCGCCTCGCCGCCGTCGGCGAGCATGACTACCAGATCGGTCGCGATCCGGCCCGGGTCGTGTCCGGTGCCGCGGGGGCGAAGTCGGCGCAGTGCGTCGGTGAAGGCGCCGGTCAGGCCGGTGGCATCGGCGAGATCGGCCAGCAGGCGGGATCCGGCGTGGTTGACCACCCCGCGACCGTCGCAGGTGACGACGAGCTTGGGGTGTGACCCGGTAGTGTTCACGCAGAAAGTGCCTTCCTGCTGCGATGACAGAGACCTTAGACAAGCCTCATCTTCCCAGCTCAGAAGGCACTTTCGCTTTTCTCATCAAGATCCAGACGCCCTGCCAAGTGAAACGCGCAGGTTAGCTTATAGCTAACAGCTCAGCTGCCGACTGCGTGAAGGTGTCGGCCGCCGACATCGCCTATCTTGTTCGGGCTCAGCCGGTACACCTTCACGGTGCCGATGCTGCCTCGTTCCTCCAGCCAGCCCTCCTCGACAAGTTCGCGTCTGGTCCAGGAAAAGACCGGCGGCTTCATGCCTGCGATCTCGGCCAACTGCGTCGCGCGGGTCATGACCGTGCCGTCAGGGTTCTGTTCGGACGACGCATACAGCATGACCACGATCCGTTGGTTCGGTGTCAGAGCAGGGAGAAGCCGTCGGGCGGCAGGCCGTCGTACAGCTTCTGCACGTGCTTCCCGGAAGTGGTCAGCTGCAGGAAGGACTCCAGCGCGTCCGCTTCGCTTCGGGAGAACTGATCGAAGGGCTTCCACCAGGTCCTGAAGTCGGGCAGAGGTCTCCGGCGCCAGCGCTCCCAGCGTTCCCGTGCGAGCGGCTCGTCCCGCTCCGCAGCGATCAGTAGGAGCAGCCGCGGAGCCAGAGCGCTGATGAAGTCGTCGTCGTGGGCGCTGATGGACCAGGCCGAGGTGAAACCCATGGGGAGGACCGTGCGAGGCGCCACTGACAAGCTCGGTCCCAGCGACGCCAGCTGGCCCGCCGGTTGTCAGTGCCGCGCCATAAGGTTCGGACATGGCCCAAAGGAGTCGAGACGACTGCCTGAGCCACAACCCGAGCGTGGCACACGGCGCACGACCGAGGGTTGGGGAGAGCGCCCGCATCCGCCACGGCGCCGTCGGCCCGGAATGAGCCATGCGTCAGGCACGCTGCCGTACCCGCCAAAGGCGGCGAGCACCACACGACGGGGCCACAGGGCCACGTCAACCCCTGCGCTTGGACACAGCCCACCAGAGCGGTGATCCCCGCGGTCGGCAGGTGATGCCGGTAGGCGTTCGTTCTGTGATCACTGCGCGCTCATGGTGGCGTCTGACCGCCACCGCTCGCGGACGCAAGCCGCCTGACGCCCCTCGATCGACTGTTGTGAGCGGACCCAGCCGAGGCGGACCATGTGGTCGAAGTCGGCTTTACCGAACGCCGGAGTGGCAGGATTGAGGCCGACCTGCGTGTTCGCGTGGCGGCCGTGTCCGGATCGAAGGATGGCGTGGGCCGGACGCCGGAAACGGCCGCGAGCCGGACCGGCGAGACACCGGCCCGGCCACCCACGGCAGTCTCGGGGTCGGGAACATGAGCTGTCCGCGGCGATCGTGACGCATGCCTTCTGGGGCGAGGTTGCCGGGCCGGAGCGTGCATAAGCCCGCAGCAAGCTCAAGCACGCTATCGAGAGCAGCGGATCCGTGGCGTAGGGCAGCGACGGCGGGCTGCTGCGGTCCGTGCGGAGCTTGCTGGTGGGCTGGGCATCGTAGCCAATGAGGTGCCTTTAGGGGGGGCCGTTGAGACAGGATGGCGGCAGCGATCACGAAGGGGGAGCGGCGTGCGGCTGCCGATCGACGCGGAGCTGGACATGTACGAGCAGGCGTTCGCCGCCGTCCAGTTCGCGTACGGGTTTCGTCCGGTGGTTCCTGTCGACTGGCCGGATGCCCCAGCTGTGGTGCCCCGACCCGCCCTGCATCTCAGCGACGACGACATCGGAGACGGCTGGACGGACCTGATCCTGCTCCGCGGGTGGCGACGCTTCCCGGCCTGCAAAACGGCGAGCCTGCCACTCCGGTATCCGAGACCGATAACGCCGCGGTCGACGTGCTTCCTCTGGACTTCGGCCCTCGAGCGCTGGACGGTGAAGCCCGATGCCGCGGACACGGCTGGCGCTGCAGGTCCGATGGCAGATTGTCACCTGCGGCCCCGCACGGCGCGGATCACGTCTGCGACAGCCCTGAGGACTGTCGCCCGGTCCGGCGAGGCCGTGTCTTTCATCGCGATGACGACGATAAGCACAGCCGCGGTGGCCCCGACCAGCATGCAGAGCACGGGTACCAACGCCCAGGCAATGGCGTCCATAGCAGTTCCTCCGTCCGTGCCGCCGTCCGACGAACGGCACGAGGGCCATCCCACAAGAGCATTCGGAAACGGCGAAGTCGTACCGGACCGAGCGGACGACGTCGGCAAAGGGCCAGGGCACGCACATATCCAGTCTCGTTTAGGGCGGATCCGCCGGATCCGGAAGGAGCGGGGAGGAACGCAGTGAGCAAGGAAGGGGAGATCAGCGCGGGGCGGCATGCGCTGCGCAAGGCGCTGCGGGAACTGGAAGTGACGGCGCTTGAGGGCAGAAGCCGCACGGAGGCGATCGACGAGGCAAACGTATGGCTCCAGCAGGCTGGGCTGGCGCGACTCCGGCCTACCACGGTGGGTGGCTGGTTCGAAAAGGGCAGCCCGGCGCAGGACTTCGTGTTCCTGTGGGCGCTGGTCCGGGTGCTTCTGGAGTGGTCTGGCTACCCTTCGGCCGGCACCCTCACCGGCTCTTCCCGTGGAGAGGCAGCAGCACGGTGGCGGAGCACCGAGAGACTGTGGAAGAGCCTCTGGGAGCAGGCCAAAGCCACCCAGCCCCGCGCCGTTGCAGCAGCTAGCACACCGTTGATGACGGCGTACCTGAAGGCAGCGCGCGCCTCTGCAAGACAGCACCCCTATCCGGGTGTTCTGGGCCCTGCGGGTCTGCCGGCGCTATCCGATGTCTACGTGCGCCAGAAGGCCCGTAGCCCGGCAAAGGACAATCCGGACAGCCCTAGCCCGGACGACGCCACTACCCCTGAGAACCAGCCTGGCCCCGTCGTGCCCGCTACCGAGGTCTTCGGGGAAGACCATGAAATATGCCTACTGCTGGGCGGACCCGGCGGCGGCAAGTCCACGCTGCTTCGCTCTCACTTGGCCGACTCCGCCGACGAATGGTTGGACAACAGGACCGGCAAGACCATCCCCGTCATGGTGAACGCGTCCGCCCTGACCGGCACAGACCTGCTGCCCACCGTCCTCGCCAGAACCATAACCGCCAACCTGCGACAGGCCGGGCTCCTCGTTGAACTGACAGCCGACTTCTTCCGGGACCCGCCACAAGCCAAGGTGCCCTGGCTGGTTCTGGTCGATGGCCTCGACGAAATCCCCGACGCCGATACCCGCAACGCTGTACTGACGACGCTCGCCAACGCGGCCGGGACGGGGCACCGATTCGTAGTTGCGACCCGCCCCCTGCCCGCAACAGAACTCGGCACCCTGGGCCCGAACGTGCCGCACTACGAGCTACAGCCCTTCTCCCACAGCGACGTGCGTACCTATGCCATGCACTGGTTCCGGCCCCTGGACGACCCGGGCCACCACTCCGAGGCATTCATGGCCGGGCTTGGCCGCAGGCGCCTCTCTGCGCGAGGGCGGGAGGCCATCGCCCCGGAGCTGGCCAGGCACGTCGCGGCCGTCGGCTACGACCCCGACGCGGGCCGGCTCACCGTGTGCCCGGAGTCGTCGGCCCAGGCGACGAAGTTGTGGACGGGGTTGAGAACTGACCGTTGACCGCCACGCAGCCTGGACTCCCGACGGTGGCGGTCTCACAGCACAGGATCTTGTTGTTGCTGGTTCAACGACGGACTGAACCCTTCTCGGTAATGTCTCGTGACGTTTGTGATCTTCCTTCAGGCGGTGCGGCCGTGTTCGAGTTGGAGCAGGACGAGGGCGGCGCGGGCGATCCGGGTGATGACCGCAGGGTCGAGGCTGACCCGGCGCAGGGCCTTGAAGGTGACCTTCAGCAGGGCGTTGGCGCGCTCGGCGACGGCGTGGACGCCCCGGATCACGGCGTTGAACGCCTTGTCGGGCTCGGCGAGTTCACCGCCCTTGGGCTTCTTCACCGGGTGGCGGAAGCCCTCTGCGGCGCTCTCGTAGCCGAGGTCGGTAAGGGTGGGGGTGCCCAGGGTTTCGGCGAGTCGGTTCATGGTGCCGACCAGGCCGTGGGCGCGGGCGCAGGTGGTGCCGTGCTCGCGGCCGGCCTGGGTGCTGGACCGTGGATCCCCCGTCGCGGTCGAGCACCCAGCTTTCGAGGGGGTCGCCGAGTTCCTGTCGGCCCGACCGATCATGTGGGGTGCCCGAAAGGGATTCAGAAACCCCTATACATAGACGCCACCGCCTCGATGTCTCCGGGGCTCAGTCCATTACGCTGGCCTATCACGGCTCCTTGCGCGGGGTCGACGGTTGTGATGGTTTCCAGGGTCGTGTCCCTCACTGTGTGCAGGATCTGGCCGGGCTTAAAAGAGCCGGGGCCTGGCGCGGGCACGCGGACTGGAATTCCACTGTGAGCCGAATGCAGGCCTCCATTGAATGCGGCAAGCGCAGGCCCCGTCCACGTCTGGTTGTTGTCGCGTCGGTGTTTCTGACCCCAAGATCTCCCGTCGAAGAGGGAATGCCAGACTTTTGGAATAATGCTGTATGCGAGATGCAGCTCTGGGCCGAGTACGCCCAACGCTGGTCCGAACATACTCTTTTGGTCGGGGATGCGAACGGCGCGTGTCCAACCTCCGCTGGCGGTCCACTGTGAATGCCACAAGTCGAATGACTGCTGGCCGCGGTGGACCATGTGCAGGGCATTGTCGAAGGCCGCAAGAGCGGGCGTGGTCCGGCTTCCTTGACCGGAGATGCGCTTGGCGGGTTCCCAACCGCTCCTGGCCGTCCACCGCGAATGCCACAGCTGGGTGTACCGCGGGTCGCGGAAGACCATGTGCAGGGCATTGTTGAAGGCTGCGAGAGCGGGCGTGGTCCGGCTTCCTTGGCCGGGGATGCGCTTGGCTGTCGTCCAGCCATTCCTGGCCGTCCACTGCGAATGCCACAAATCGCTCGATAGAAGAGGACTGGAGCTGACGCGGACCATGTGCAGGGCATTGTCGAAGGCAGCGAGAGCGGGCCTGGCGCCGCTCAGTTGGCCCCGAATGAGATCAGTGTCCCAACCAGCGCTGGCGGTCCACTGCGAATGCCACAAGCGGCTCGGAAGGATGCCGCCCAGAGAAGGGATGGCGCCTCCGTGGACAATATGCAGGGTATTATTGAAATCCGTGAGAGCGGGCCTTGTGAAGCTGAACTGCCTGGGGACCGGCACTGCGTAACGCCATTCAACACAGAAAGCGCGAGGCCCATAGTGCATGATCGAGCCGTAGTCATAGGCGCCGACTTCGATGCCGTGCTCGCCCATCTTGGTGAAGTTGTACCGCTTGTTGTCAATGACGTTGTCAGTCCAGACCGTGACGAATGAGTCGCGGTCGTCGCGCTGATGCTCGTGCCATAGCCCCACCGCGTGGCCGATCTCGTGCTCCAACGATCCTGGGTTCATGGATGGATCGCAAAATACCTTCTGTCGCCCCGTTTGCATGCCCACCCGGCTGCTGCAAGTCGTCGACTCGTCTCCCTGCACGAACTCGATATAGGAAGTTTCATCGGTGCGTGGGCGAAAGGTGAGAACCGTGTTATTCTCCCATTCGGCCACAGCGTCTTTAATCGCCGTGTGATCACTGTTTGGAGGTGTCCCGAAATCGTCCTCGTTGATGGCGAAGGGAATGACGCGATACGGCCATCGCCATCGACTACCAGTCCGCACATATCCCATGGCGCCTCCAATGCTCAAGTTCATTAACATGCAATGAGCGAGCCGCCCGCACTCGGGTGACGTCCATTCGGCGATAATCAACCCCGCGACGAGGTCAGTCGGGGAGGAACGGGCTCCAAGCAATCGGCCCGTGCGGTATTTTTCGATGGTATCAGCGCGATACGTGCCTCGCCACGCGAGAAGCGTTTCATGAGGTGGCGGTGAAAGCCTGTGACACCCGGGGGCAGGGCGCGAGCGTTCTGGGGTGACGAGACATCACGGTCGTGACAGTTTGGGATGATGCCGGTTTCACGGGTTTGGTGAAACGGGACACGGCTCCGGATGATCAAGGTGTCTGAAGCTGTTGATCACAACCGAAGCCGCGTCTGCATGCCATCCTCCCTGATCTCCACCGTCACCCGCCACCACGACCACATGCCGGGCTATCTGCCCGACGACGCCCGGGGCAGCCAGCGGAAGGCGTCGAGGCGGGCCTCACGCTCGCTCGACCAGCCCTTTCGCCCCTTCAACGTCTCTCTTTTGAAGGTCGCGTTGAACGATTCCGCGGCGGCGTTGTCCGCGCTCTGCCGACTGCGCTCATGCTCTGCCGGACGCCGACCCGGCGGCAGGCGTCGGCGAAGGCCCGGCTCGTGTACTGGGCCCCGTGATCGGTGTGCATCACGGCTCCGGCGAGGCTGCCGCGAGTCCGCTCGGCCGCCGCCAGGGCGTCGGTGACGAGCTCGGTGCGCATGTGGTCGGCGATCGCCCACCCGGCCAGACGTCGGGAACAGAGATCGATGACGGTCGCGAGGTAGCAGAACCTCCCGCTGCCGACGCTCAGGTAGGTGATGTCGCCGACGTACCTCGTGTTCGGAGTCTCGGCGGTGAAGTCCCGGCCGATCAGGTCCGGCGCCTTCGCCGCGGCCGGGTCCGGGACGGTGGTGCGGTGCCGGCGCCGCAGGCGCACACCCTCAAGGCCGATGGCCCGCATGATCCGGGCGACACGCTTGTGATTGACCGCCCGACCGCCCTCGTCGCGGAGCTCGGCGGTGACTCTCGGGGCTCCGTAGGTGCCGTCGGAGTCGCGGTGGACCTTGCGTATCCGGGCCGCGAGCCGCTCGTCGGCGGCCTGCCGGGCCGCGCGGTCCGGGGCGGTGCGGCGCCAGTAGTAGAAGCTCGAGCGGGCGATGCCCAGGATGTCGCAGAGCCGCTTGACGCCGAACCGGCGCTGGTGATCCTCAACGAACTGGCGGCGGTTCACCAGCGCGTCTCTCCCGCGAAATACCGGGCTGCCTTACGGAGGATGTCCCGCTCCTCCTCCAGCTCGCGGATCCTCTTCCTCGCGGCGGCCAGCTCCGCCTGAACCCCGTCACCGTCAGGCCGCGGCGCCGCCGCAGGTGTGGAGTGAGCACCGGACCGGCGTCCGTCAGCGGCCCGGATCCAGTTCCGCAGCGTCTCGGTGTTCACTCCGAGGTCGGTGGCGACAGATTTGATCGTCGCTCCTGGACGGGAGCGGTACAACGCGACCGCGTCAGCCTTGAACTCGGCGGGGTAGTGCTTCATCCCCACAGGGACTCCGTTCTCTTGGACCATCAAGATCCAAGTCTCTCCGGTGTCCAAGATCCGGGGTCAGGGCCCATGAGCTGAGATGAAGGGCGGCCTTTGATGCAGGGTGACAGGCGGCGGATTCAGACGGAGGTGCTCGGCGGAGCGGACTCGGATAAGCCGTTGATGCTACCGATGGAAGCGATCGAGCTGGATGCATTCCGCCGTGTCCACGCGGACGACCCCTTTTGGTGCGGGACTCTGCTCGGCGGTTGCGGCGGCCAGTTGGTGGATGGGCCGCTGTGCAGCTCCGCTCGGACGGTCCCCGGGTGGCTCACACCGTGCCCGTGAGCGGTAGCGGCGGTATGTCACCGGTGCGGTCCGGAGCCCCAATCCAGGCAGCCAGCAGGACAGGGTCAGGCGCCTTGCCGGTGGCCTCGGTGACCTGCGCGTAGAGCGCCCTGACGACCTCCGGGCGGTGTGTGATCGCCCGTCCGGCGGCCGTCCGGACGCCGTCCTCGGCGGGTGGGGAGATCAGTGTCTCCATCGCCGGTCTCATCGCGGCCTCACTCGCCGGTGCCACCATCGTCGGGGTCGCCCTGCGCCCACTGCGCAAGGTCGCCGCCACAGCCACCAGAGCCTCGGAACTCCCGTTGCACACCGGCGAGGTCAATCTCGACGTGAGGGTCCCGGAGTCAGAGTGCGACCCGCGCACCGAGGTCGGCCAGGTCGGAGCCGCGCTGAACCGGATGCTGAACCACGTACACGACGCCCTGCATGCGCGTCAACAGAGCGAGATGCGGGTTAGGCAGTTCGTCGCGGACGCCAGCCACGAGTTGCGTACCCCCCTAACTTCCATCCGCGGGTATGCCGAACTCATCCATAGAGGAAAAGAGCCCCTTGGGCCGGACACACTACATGCGCTGGGCCGCATCGGATCCGAAGCCGGGCGCATGACCCTCCTCGTCGAAGACTTGCTGCTTCTTGCGCGCCTCGACACCGGACGACCGCTGGAGTGCGAGCAGATCGACCTCGTCCCTCTGGTCATCGACACCGTCAGCGACGCCCGCGCAGCTGGCCCAAGCCACACCTGGCGACTCGACCTGCCCGACGAACCGGCCCTCGTTTCGGCGGACGTCGCCAGGCTTCAGCAGGTACTGGTGAACCTGCTCGGCAACGCCCGCACCCATACCCTGCCCGGTACGACAGTCACCGCACGCGTGCGGCGTAGCGGCCCATGGATGTGTGTGGACGTCGAGGACGACGGGCCGGGCATCCCATCCAATCTGCTGCCGCACATCTTCGAACGCTTCGCACGCGGCGACTCCGCGCGCTCGCGCGCCACCGGCTCAACCGGCCGGGACTCGCCATCGTGCAGGCCGTAGCAACGGCACACGGCGGAGGCGTAACTGTCGACAGCGAGCCCGGCCGGACCGTCTTCACTCTCCATCTACCAGCACCCACTTCGCAGACGGTCGTGCCGCGTCGTAGCGGAGGAACGGGCTGCGCAGTGCCATGAGATTGCGTCACCGGCGGATACGGAGGTGATGACGGCGGGCGGTGACCAGGGCGCGCCATCGTTGGCGGGGCACTGGTTCGCCGTCGATCCACTGGGCGTTGGGCGCGTGCGGCAGAGGCCGGCCTGTCATGAAGTAGGCGATGTCCATGTAGTAGGCGTACTCACCGCGAAGCGGCCGCGAAGGCGGAGCTGACCCGCCTGGAGGGACTGCGGGCGCTGCCGGGTGGCGCGCCCCGGCTGCTGCCGGCCGTCTCACCGACCGGCTGGCGGAGACCGGCGGTGAGGCCTGGTCCAGCGCCCGTATCTGATCCGGCGGGGCCTGGTGCAGCGTCACCCGTGCACGCTCCGGCGGTGCGATGACGAGATTCCGTTGGACACCTGCGGCGAGTGCGAGATGTGCGGCAACGCGCTCCACATCCGGCGTGCCCGGCGGTTGAAGATCGCAGCGCAGGTCGACGGGGAGCTCCCTGGCCTGAGTGAGAGCGAGCGGCGCCGGGTCCTCGAGGAGCGGCTGCGCGAGCAGGTGGCCATTGAGGCGGAGGAGTCTCGCCACCACCCGCGCTCGCGCCGAGCAACTTGATTATCGCGCGGAGCAGATCGGGACTCGCCGCGGCGAGGTTCTCCTCGGCAAGGGCATGCGGGGGCAGACTGTCCGGTGCGGTCATCGTGCTGATCTCCTTCGAGCTTCGACATCTCGAAGATCAGCCGGTGGCCGTTCTCATATCCGGACCCTCACTCCGACGCCGGGCCAAACACCCGGATCAGGTGGGAGTCCGTACACCACTTCTCAGGACGCAACCCCGAGACGTACGCCGCCGTGATGGCGATTCTTGAAAACGGCCGGGGCCGCTCTTCTCCTCGTTTGGTTGGTCCCTGAAGTGACTGGGGAGGGTGGGGAGCGGAGAGCAGGTCTTGATCACCGACGGATAGGCTCAGGCCATGACCAGTGACTGGCGGATGGACCGGATCGGGGCTGCTCTGCGGGGCGAGAATCCGACTGTGTTGCGGCAACTTGAGTCCGGCTTCGCGGTGATCGGCGACGTTCAGTTCCTGCCCGGGTACTCAGTTCTCCTCGCGGACGAGCCGGGTGTTCAACGGCTGTCTGACCTGCCCAAGGCGAAGCGGCTGTCGTTTCTGTCCGACATGGACCGACTCGGGGAAGCAGTTGAGCGGGCCTGCCGGCGGCTGGACCCCGAGTTCCGCCGGGTCAACCTGGAGATCCTCGGCAACACAGACCCGTTCTTGCATGCCCATGTCTGGCCGCGGTTCGAGTGGGAGCCGTCCGAGCTGGTGGGCAAGCCGGTGTGGCTGTATCCGCCTGAGCGGTGGAGTGACGAGCGGTTCAAGCTCGGCCCGCAGCACGATGCGCTGCGGGCTGCGATCGGCAGTGAACTGGACCAGCTGATGGCCTGACGGTGTGGGCCCGCCGACCGTCAGGTCGGCGGGCCCGTTGATCAGTGACGGTCGGCGGGCCCGTTGATCAGTGACGGTCGGCGGGCGTCATGGAGTCCTTCGCAGCGGAACGATGTCGGGGATGGCCGTGGGGACAGAAGGGCGGGCGGCTTCCGGGGTCGCCAGCAGCGCGACGATGGTGACCGGCTGCTGGCAGTGCGGACAGTTTCGGGTCGCGGTCGGCTCCAACGGGTCGCGTTCCTGGGTTGGTTGGCGTGATGAGGCTCGGCTGAACGGTTTGGGCTGTGGTGGCGACTCTGGCAGTGGGGACGGTGCTGGTGTCTCGCCGAGCCGACGTGCCCGGTCTTCGTCCCGGGCCTGGTCGCGTCTGCGTTCGGCGTCTTTGCGGCAGGCTGGTGAACAGTAGATCTGGCGGACAGTCCTGAGGGCCTCGAAGGGGCCCTCGCAGACGGGACAGGTGCGTTTCTCCTGGGCGTCCTCGCTGGTGCGGGAGTGATCCGGCACTCGTGCGAGCAGTAGATCCGGCGTTGGCCGGCCGTGGTGGTGAATTCGGTCTGGCAGGCCGGGCAGGTCTGCTGGACGGGTTTGCTCTGGCGGTTGGTCTCTTTGCAGGTGGGTGAGCAGAAGACCTGGCGGCTGGTGGCGGTGGCGACGGTGAAGACGGTCTCGCAGACCGGGCAGCGGCGGGCCATCTCGGATGTGACCTCGGTGGTGTCGGGGGCGTTGTCAGGAGACACGGGCGTTCACCCCGGCTCGGATGGTCTCGGCCTGGTTCTGGTGTCCGCGCAGCCGGTAGGAGGGGCCGTCGATGCCGGCGACCGCGGCCCGGTGCAGGAGCCGGTCGAGCATCGCGGCGGCGACCGTGGCGTCGCCGAAGGCGCCGGCCCAGTCGGCGATCCCGACGTTCGTCGTCAAGATCGTCGAGGATTTCAGATACCGCTGGTTGATCACCTGGAACAGGGCCGATGCCCCGTCCTCGGGCAGGGGCAGGTAGCCCAGTTCGTCGATGACCAGGAGTTTCGGTCCGGCGAAGAAGTTCATGCAGGTCTTCCACGGCCTTCGAGGGCGGCCTTGGGCTCCAGGGCCGCGGTCAGTGACATCCGTTCGGTGCAGGCCTGGTCCAGGACCCGGTTCAACGCCTCGGCGGCATCGTTGAGTTTGAGGTAACACAGGTGGCCTCGCAGCTGCTGGAAGCGGCGTGCTTCGCTGATCTGCATGGGCGACGTACTCACTCCGGGTTCTCCTCCTTCGTCGGTGGGGGAACACTCCGCAGCCGGTCGGCCACGGCGGCATAGTGGGACAGGTCGATCACGACCCGCTCGGCCGGATTGCCGGCCACGGTCTGCCCGCGCAGACGCTCGGCCTCCGCCAGAGCGGCCTCCGACAGCGGCTTGCGGACCTTGTTCTTGCACGGGGCCCGGTCGGAGAACGACGCCGCACCGCTCGTTCCAGCGCGATGACGTGGCCGTCGTCACGGACGGTCTGCCCGGCGCCGCGCGGGGCCCGGCGGTGCTGGGCGATCACTGCCCGCCCCGCTGTGGCGATCCGCAAGTCGCCCTCGCCGAGGCGGTGCAGCACCTTGACCTGGACACCGGGCAGTCCCGGCGGCACGGAGTAGAAGTTGCCGTCGAACTGCACCAGACTCTGCGGGCTGACTGTCCGCTCGACCTCAAGCTCGGCAGGGAAGGGCCGCACCGGGATGTCCAGCAAAGGCTCGCTCGCAGCGAGTTCGGCGACGGTGGTGACCACGCCGTCGATGCGGCGGCGCCGCTCGTCCATCCGGACGGCGAGTTTGTCGACGCCGGACTGGGCCTGGACGACGGTCAGCCCGTCGGCAACCGTGCGCCACCAGCGTTGCGCAGCCGAGTGGTTCGCCTTCTCCACCACGCCCTTGCGGTTGCCGCGGTGGGGCGGGCAGATATCCACCCCGGCCCCGTAATACTTCGCGACCGCGGCGAACGCTGCGGTCATCTGCCCGCTGGAGGGGTAGCAGATGGCACTGGACGCAGTGCCGGGAGCACGGCGCGGACATGGTCGCCGTCAGGCAGGCCCTCAAGCACGCCCCGGGCGCTGTTCCCGCCCCCGCGACGGGCCCGGCCGCCCTGGAGCGCCCGGACGTCGACGCAGCCGCCTGATAGTTCCTGGCGCGGGCGTCCCTGTCCAACCGGGCCCCAGAACGGCTAGGGGGTACAGGGCGGCCCATACGAGGGCTCGCCTCCGCCCGGGAGGGGCCGGACATGGCTCGCCCAGTGATCAACTCCAGCGCGCTCACGGACGACGTCGTCCGCTTCCGCGCGGCCGCGCCCGATGGCGCCGTCGGTACTGTCCTCGTCGACGGCTGCCGCGAGCGCGTCGTCCTGCTGGGCTGCCCGGTGGTCGATGAGCGCGGCACTGCCTACGCCGCTGAGTTCATCGACGTCTACCTGTAGCCGGACCATCCGGCGGCCCTGTCAGCCCCTGGCAGGGCCGTGCCGGGGCATCTCCCCCTGGCGGCCCTGGTCGACGCTCGTGGACGGCTCAGAGCCGCTTTCACGAGCCACCCGCAACCCGGGCTGCGGCCACTGGTACGTGAGGATGCTGATCCTTGTGTCCCCGTACAGGTCGACCTCGACCTGGTAGCGGAACGTGCCGTCAGCCCAGTCCTGCCGCGCCAGGACCGGCGAGTGCCGCCACTTCCTGCCCGACATCACCCTTGACCAGGCGGTCGTTCCTCGGCCAGGTCCGCCTTGGGCTGTGCCCCGTGCTCCGGGCGCCACGGGCGGGCCTGGACGGCGTCCGGGATCGTGCTCATGCCCTCGACTGTAAGCGACCTGCCTGCCCAGGATTACCCCCCCGAACTGGAGATGATCATGCGGTGCTACCCCATGCGCTGTCCATGCGCCGAGGGGGCTACGAGCAGCCCCTCGTCGACATCGAGATTGAGACGCTGCCCCTGGAATGGTCGGCTGCGCTGTTCGAGTCGTACGCGGCGGACCACGCGGAGGCGATGAGCCGGTACCACGACACCGCGCCCGAGGCCGTTGCCGCCGCGCGCTACTCGGACACAGCCCACGCCCTCGCCGAGCGCATCGAGCGGGGAGGACACGACGTAAGGCGTGGCCGGCCAGCACGATCCGTGGTCTCATCCCTGCGTCCGGAAGGCCACGCCGTGAAGACCAACTGCGAGGCAGGCCGCCCGCACAGCCCAGCTCGCCGGTTCGCCGAGCTGCGCCCGCACGCCGACGACACCCCGGCGCCGCCGGCTGGTCCGCCCACGATCTGCCTGTGGCGCGGCCGCCCGAGGAACGCCTGTCAGCGAGCACGTCCCGCCCGGCCGCGTTGAGCATGGCCTGCCCTGTCCGTGCAGCGTTGCGGGGCTCAGCGGCGCGGGGCCGGCAGCTGGCCAGGCTTCACGTCGACTCTTTCGATGTCGGTGGCCCCGGCCTTGTCCAGTTCGTCCCGCCGTCGGCCGGCGGAGACCTTGTCGTAGGCGACGGCGGAGGCGCGGGGGGTGCCGTCGGGGTCGGTCCAGGTGAAGCTGTAGCTGCGCATGGTGATCGTCATAACGCCATCATCGCTGGTGGCACTGACATTGATAGTGATACTCGGGTTCCGGTGGCCGTGACTCAGGCACTGACTGACGTCCTGCTGGGTTGTCTTCGCGTTGGTCTGTCCGGCCGCCGGGGCCTGTTCTCATGGCTCCGGCCGGGCGGAACATGACCTGATAGGAGCTTGGTCAGAAGCCCCTTCAATGTCCTGTCTGCGCCACCCGGCCGGTGCCCACCTCCGGCAAGGAAGGCACCATCAGCATGACATCGGCGGCGGCACCAGACGAAGCGGACCAGGAAGTGTTCGGCGGGGTCGACTCCCATGCCGACACCCTCCACGTCGCGGTCATCAGCGACAACGGCGGCCACCTCGCCGATGCCGAGTTCGCCACCACCGCCGCCGGATACGCCGCGGCCCTGGCCTTCCTGAACGCACACGGCCACGTGATCGCCATCGGCGTGGAAGGAACGTCCTCCTACGGAGCCGGCTTCAACCGGGCCGCCCGCTCGGCGGGACTGCACGTCGTGGAGGTCAACCGGCCCGACCGGGCCGAACGCCGCCGCATCGGCAAGTCCGACCCCATCGACGCTACGCCGCCGCCCGCGCCGCCCTGTCCGGCCGGGCCTCCAGCGCCCCCAAGGACGACACCGTCGCCGGCATACGCGCGCTGCACAACGCCGCCCGCTCGGCCGTCAAGGCCCGCACCGCCGCCCTGAACCAGATCGGCAGCATCCTCATCACCGCTCCCGAGGCCGTCCGGGCCAAGTACGGCCGGCTGAAAGGAACGGACCGCACCGACGCCCTGGCCCGGCTGCGGCCGACCGGTGACGCGGTCCAGACTGCGGTCCTCACCGCGCTCAAGAGCCTCGCCCGGCGCGTCAAAGAGCTGACCGCCGAGCACCAGGCCCTGGTCAAGGCCCTGGACAGTGTGGTGAGCGTCCACAACCCCGGCCTGCGAGCCGCCCACGGAGTCGGTCCCGACACCGCGGCCCAGCTGCTGGTCACCGCCGGAGGCAACCCCGAACGCATGCGGCGAAGCTTCCTTCGCCGCTCTGTGCGGAGTCGCACCGGTCCCCGCCTCCAGCGGTCGGACCAACCGTCACCGCCTCTCCCGCGGCGGTGACCGGGCGGCCAACGCCGCCCTCTACCGCATCGCCCTGGTCCGTATGTCCAGCGACTCCCGCACCCGCGAGTACGTGGCACGGCACACCGCCGCCGGCCGGACAAAGAGAGAGATCATCCGGCTCCTGAAACGGGCCATCGCCCGGGAGATGTTCCGCTGCCTGACCACCGCAATCGCCGTTCCCGGCATCGCCGACCTGAGGCCCTTGCGTCAGTCCAAGAACCTCACCCTCACCGCCGCAGCAGGCCACCTCGGAGTCTGGCCGGCCACCATCTCCACCCTCGAACGCGGGATCCGCCGCGACGACGCCCTCGCCCACGCCTACCGCAACTGGCTTCAAGCCGCTTGACAAGCAATAGGAGCATCAACAGCCCTGGGGTGCGACCGGCGCCCGTCCGGCATACACCGGGACTGTGCTGCCTCCTCCCATCCAGCCGATGCTCGCCGAGGCCCGCGCCGAGCTCCCGCCCGAGCGGACGCTGCCGGGCGGGCTGGCCTCCCTCAACGGGAGTGGGGAGTCCCGATTCCCACGGCTTCTTGCCAGCTGTTTTGCGGAGGCGCCGCACCCTTCAACGCGTGGCGCCAGTGCGAGGCAGGAGCAGGACCACTGTCACACCGACCGCCGCAAAGACGGCGCCGAGCGCGAACACGACGGTGAAGGCACCCTCGCTCGGCAGAGCCGAGCCGGTGACCGAGTGCCCGCTGAGGATCGCGATGGCGGCCTGGGTCCCGATGACACCGCCTACTGTGCGAACGACGGTGTTGAGGCCGTTGGCGGTGGCTATCGCATGGCCTGGGGCGAAACGGACCACGAGTGACGGCAGTGCCGCGAAGCTGAAGGCGGCGCCCCCTCCCAGCAGTACGGAATCGGCGAGCACCTGCAGCGGGGTGGCATGCCAGAGTGCCAGCGCGAGGCTGCCTGCGAGGACGAGCAGCAGCCCTCCGAGCAAGGGGGCTCGGTGACCGAACGCCCGCTCCAGCGCCGGTACGAGCGGCGCCATCAGGACTTGGAGGAGCGCGGAGGGAAGCATGAGCAGGCCGGCGGCGGTGACGGTGAAGCCGAACCCTTGCACAGCTCCCTCGGTCCCGTCTGCCGGTAGTTGGGCGAGCATGGGCACAAGGAGGAAGAAGATCAGGGCTGCGGCATAGAAGAGCGCCGCGGCGCAGTGGGTCAGCAGCATCGGCCGGTCGAGGAAGACGCGCGGTTCGAGCAGCGGGTGCGACGTGCGCTTCTCAGCCACAGCCAGCGCAGCCAGGAGAACGGCAGCGGCGAGGAAGAGGCCGAGCACGGGGGTGGACAGCCATCCGGCGTGCGAGCCTTGGGTGATCGCGAGGAGCAGGGCCACCAGGCCGAGTGAGAGCAGGATGGTGCCCAGTACGTCCTGGGGTTCGTCTCGGCGTGCCATGTCGTCGGGGATCCACCGGGCGACCAGCAGGAAGGCGACCGCGATGACGCCGGCGAGCACGGCGAACATCCACCTCCATGACGCATGGTCGACCAGGAGGCCGCCGACGACGAAGCCCAGCCCGGTGCCCGCGCCGATCATCGCCGACACGATCCCGAGGCCTCGGCCGATCCGCTGCGGGGGAAGCAGGGCGCTGACGATACCGAATGACAGGGGAAGTGCGGCCGCGCCGGCTCCCTGCGCGGTGCGAGCCAGCAGCAGGAGGGGGAAGTTCCAGGCGACGGCGGCCAGCAGGGTGCCGGCGCCGAAGACGGCGAGTGAGGCGAGGAGGGTGCGGCGCTTGCCGCGCCGGTCACCGAAGCGGGCGAGCACGGGAGTCAGTACGGCGCCGGACAGCAGGTAGAGGGTGAACACCCACGCGGCCCAGTCGCCGCTCACCTCGAAGTCCCGCTGGAACGTGGGCAGAGCAGGAGCGACGAGGGTCTGGAGCAGCCCGTAGGCCAGTACCGCCACCGAGAGTGCGGCGATCACACGGCCCGGTGGTGGGCCGGTGTCCGGGGGGCCGTTCCCGGCCGCGGCGGAGGTAAGGGCGGTGGTTCGGTCTTCCTGGGACATGACGACCTCTGGTGTGGGGGCGGGCGACCGGCACGACGTCACCGCACCGATGGGAACTCGGCACGGTGACGGCGGCGGCTCCGTGAGCGGGAGGGCGGGCGACCCGCCTAACGGGCCGCCTGGGGGTTACTGGCTCGCGGGGGCGAGTTGGTCCAGTGTCTGTACGCGCTGGGCGATCTCCCAGTGGCCGTTCACCTTGCGGAACTTGTCGGTGTAGGTGCCGGTGGCGTAGACGGCGTGTTCCTTCTCGGTCTCCGCGACCCAGTACCAGGAGCGGGCGGTGGCGGTCGTGCCGTTGACCTCGATCATGGCGGGGCCGGTCATGTGCCGCTTGCCCTTGGTGAAGCCCTTCTCGGCCAGGTCGGTGAACATGGCCTTGATCTTGCTGCGGCCGTCGGCAGAGCCGAACGGGCTCCGGTAGCTGGCGTCCTTGGTGTACAGGTTCGCGTAGGCGTCGGCGTCCTTGAGGTCGATATACATCTGGTGACGGTCTATCACCTCGCGGATGGCGAGCCTGTCGTTGGTGGTGTCACTCTCCGTGGCGGTGGCGTTCCCACCCAGCAGCACGCCCGCAGCCACAGCACCCGCCAGCACACCGATGACAGGTGTCGTCGCCCTACGGATGGTCTTCATGGCGGCTCCTTACAACCCAGTGTTGGTCAATCTTTTGATAGTAATAATAATTACTATCTTGATCATATTCCAGTCCGGGGTGCGGCGTCTAGTACCGGAGGAGCAAGGGCTGGTCAGTTCGAAGCCGCGGGACGAACCCCTCGCTCGCGGGCGACACGCTCGCGGACGGCGGGCACCACTTCTTCGGCGAACCGCGGCAGTTGGGTGTCTACGGGACCTCTGGGGAAGAAGACAAAGGTGTCCATACCGTCTTCGACGACGAGGCCTGTCAGCTCCTCCACCCACTGCTCGACAGGCCCGACGAGAAAGCCCTCGCCCGGACCGTCGGTGATCAGGCCGTTGACGTTGTACAAGCGGCGGACGCCCTCCGGTCGACGGCCGGCCGACCTGGCGGCGTCGTCGATCCGGGCATGAGCCTCCGGCAGCCGGGGCGGCGGCAGGAAGGGTGACGAGGGCACCCAGCCGTCCGCCAGCCGTCCGGTCAGTTCGAGGGAACGCGGCCCGAGGGCACCGAGCCAGATGCCCATGTCATGGGCGGGGAGCGGACCCGGGTGAGCGCCCCGCAGAGAATAGAACCGTCCCTCGTAGCGCACCGATCGCTGCCCGCTCCAGAGCAGCCTGACGACCGCGATCGCTTCTTCGAGCGCCGCTACCGCCTCACCAGCGGTACGCCGCTCGCCGCCGTACGCCTCCACCGCCTCCCACGCGCCACCCGCCCCCCAGCCCGAGCTCGAACCGGCCACCGCTGATGACATCCAGGGTGGCGGCCGACTTGGCGATCAGCGGGGGATGCCGCAGGTGCAGGTTCGACACATCAGGGAAGAAGCGGATCCGCTCGGTCCGAGCGACCAGACTGCCGAGCAGCGTCCACGTGTCCAGGAACCTTCCCTGATACGGATGATCCTGGATACCCACGAGGTCGAGCCCCAGCCGCTCGGCCAGCAGGACCGAGCGCAGCACCTCTTCATACCGCCCGGGTTCGGTGGAGTACCCGAACTCCACCGGCCTGCCGTAGTCCACCATGACGTCTTCATCTCCGGCGCCGGGCCACCACCCGGCAGCTGGGTTTGCCTCCCGCAGGCCCTGACGACGGAACTCCGGCCACCTCCGCACAGTGACTCCAGGACCGGCCCCCGGACCCACGGATTTTCGGTCAGAATCAGTGACTACCAAGAGAGATCAGAAAGATGTTCGTCGACCGGTGCGACCAGGGGTTCACGGCCGGCACACGGCGCAAGGACAGGGGCGGCCCCGGCCGGTGTGATCGGACTCGCGCCATCGGAAGATCACTCACCGCACCGTCCGCGCGACGGCAGGCCTGACCAGCCCCTCTGTGCCCAGTACTATTACAAATAGTGACAGTCAATAACGGTGACGAGGGGTGTGCTGTGGTGCGGCGCAGTGAACGGAAGCTCAAGGATCCGGATCTCGGGATTCTGTCCACGCGGCTGCTCTTCTCGATCCAGAAGGAACTCTTCGAGACGCTGGCCGAGCAGGGGCACCCCGAGCTACGGCCACAGCACGGCGCCGTGCTGGGCTTTCTCGACGAGGAAGGCACCCGGGCGACGGACCTGTCACGGCAGTCGGGCACTCATAAACAGGTCATCGGCAACCTGGTCGACGAACTGGAGGCCCTGGAGTACGTGGAACGCCGGCCCGACCCTCGGGACCGGCGGGCCAAGCTGATCGTCCCGACCCGCAGGGGCTTGGACCAGATGGAGAAGTCGGACGCGATCATGGCCGCCATCGAGAAGCGGCATGCGCAGGCCATTGGCGAACGGAAGTACGCGGCGTTCAAGGGCGCCTTCCAGGAGATCACCGCCCAGCAGCTGGCCCAGTTCGACGAGGCCGCAGCCAGCAGGCGGGAGCCGCGCAAGGGCACCGGCCGCTGATCACTCATAGCGGGACCACTTTGAAGGCGACCGCCAGCGGCACTCCCGCGCGGCGTCCAGCGTCAGCGGCCTGACGGCGCAGGAACTGCTTGGGGTCGAAGCCTCCCGCAAGGTTGCCGAGGTACGCCTCGTGCGCGGCCAAGGACTCCACTCCCCGGTCGAGATGCGCCGTGACGTCGACGAAGTGCTCGGCCTCCGGCGACGAACCGAACATGGCACAGCGAACGCCGGACCACGGCTGGAGTCCTTCGTCGAGCAGTTCGGGGAGCACCCACCGGTTCGCCGCGTCGCGGGCCGCGTCGATCAGCGCCGAACCCACGGCGCGGTGGTCGGCGTGGTTGAGCGCACCGTTGTCGAAGAACTCCCGGAAGTTGAGCGAGATGATCACGTCGGGGCGGTGGCGTCGGATGGCGCGGGCGAGGTCGCGGCGCAACGCGATGCCGTATTCGACCGTGCCGTCGGGGTGGTTCAGGAACTCGACCTGGTCCACCCCGACGAGCCTGGCGGCAGCGATCTGCTCGGCCGAGCGCACCGCCGCGGTGCGCCCAGGAGGCATCGACTCGATTCCGGCCTCACCCCGGGTGACCAGCAGATCGACCACCGTCGTGCCTTCAGCGGTCCACCCGGCGATCGCCGACGAGGCCCCGAACTCCAGGTCGTCCGGGTGCGCCACCACCGCAAGCCCGCGGCGCCAGTCCTCCGGCACGGGATGCCGCAACACCCGACCAATAGTCAAGCTAGTGACAGTCACGATCCTTACTATAACCCATTCGCTCGAGCTGGCGGTCCTGACCCTCAGAGGCCGGGAACGATCAGGACGCGCCCTCCGGCGCCACCGCTCTCGGCGGCTTCATGAGCGGCGGCGATGTCCTCCAGCGGGAAGCGGTGAGCGATGGGGTGGACCAGATCGCCCGCGGCCGCCGCTGCGCTCAGCTCCGCGGCCGCGGTCCTCTTGGCCTCTGCGGGGAAGTCGTCGCTACTCAGGAAGTGCACGGTGACGTTGGAGAACCCCAGCTGCCAGAAGGGGATGGCCGGGCGTGCCTCGTCGGTGGCGTAGGCGGCGATCACCCCACCCACGGCGAGCATCTCCAGATCGGTGTCTGCATGGGCCCCGAACGCCACCTCGAGTACCCGGTCGACCCCGCGACCCGTGGTCAACTCTTTCACCCGGGCGGGCAGCATGCCGTCCGCCAGGAGCCCATGGTCCGCGCCGGGCACCGGGCCCGGCCGCCGGACGGTGGCGATCACCTGCGCCCCGCCGCGCCGGGCCAGGGCAACCGCCGAGCGGCCGACCGCACCCGTGGCACCCGTGATGAGCACCCAGCGTCCCGCAGCGGACCGTCCATGAACAGGGCTCGGTGCGCGGTCAGCCCGGAGATCCCAAGACAGGCCCCCTGCTCGAAGGAGGCGTCGTCGGGGAGGTGCACCGCCTTCTCGGCAGGCGCGGTCACATAGTCGGCGGCCGTACCGAAAGGCCGGTACGACTGTGCGTCATAGCACCACACGCATTCCCCCACCCGGGCGGCGGGAACGCCCTGACCCACGGCGTCGACGACCCCGGCGCCGTCCGAGTGCGGGATCACCCGAGGCCAGGCCATGCCGTAGCCGATCCAGTCCTGCCTCTTGATCACGTCCCCGTGATGGATATCCGAGGCATGCACACGGATCCGCACCTCGCCGGGACCGGGCTGCGGATCCTCCATTTCGCCGACCCGCAACACCTCGGACGCCGGACCGGACGACTCGTACCACGCTGCGCGCACGGCGCTCAGTCCTCCGCGGTCTTGAGCATGTCCGGCAGCCGACGCACCACTGCCTGCCAGCACGGGTGGTCGGGGTCGATGACGTCGAAGTGGTCTGCACCCGGGACCTCGACGTACTCCACATGGTCGCCCAGTTCCCGGGCAGCAGTGACATACGTTCGGCCCTGAGCAGGGGGAACCCCTGTGTCGCCGCTCCCGTGGACGACAAGCTGAGGTACACCGAGGGGCAGGCGTTCGAGGGGTGAGGCCAGCGCGTAGCGGTCGGGCACGTCGTCCGCGCGGCCGCCGAGCAGTGCGGCCGTCGCTCCGTGCGGCGTCAGCCTCGCCAGGGCCGGCGCGAGTTCCGGCCTGGCCGGTGCGGGCGCCTTCGCCGGAGGCGGTACCGATGGGTCGCCGAAGCGGGCCCCCAGCTCGTCGGCATCCGCGGCCCGCAGATCCAGCACTCCTGACAGCGACACCGCGGCAGCGAGCGGTACGCCCCGGCCACCGCTGCCCGGCGCTCCGCCAGGCAGTCCGGGCCGGGACGCGAGCCACAGGGCGAGCTGGCCGCCTGCGGAGTGCCCGATCGCCGCGACACGGTCCAGGTCCAGCCCGCCCCGGGCCAAGTCGGCCGCGGCCTGCCCGCCGGGCAGGTCCCCCGCCGCGAGACCGGCCAGGGTGTCGACGGCAGCGGCGGCGTCCTCCAACGTTCCGGGCCATCCGCCGCCGTTCTCTCCGATGCCCCGGTAGTCGATGTTCCAGACGGCATAGCCGCGGGCCACCAGATCGTGTGCCAGCGGTACCAGTTGGCTGCGGTCGAGCATCGCGGTCCAGAACCCGCCGTGGATGAGCACCACTACGGGGTGGGCTTGTTCGCCGGGCGGAAGATACAGGTCGCCGGCCTGGGACGGCCCGGACCCGTACTGCGCGGCCACGACGGCCCCGTTCCGGGCGGTCACCGCGGCTGGGCCGTCGCGTCGAGGAGCGCGCCCCGCTCCGAGCTGAGCAGCTCGCTGATCGGTGCGAAGAACGCCTGGATGGCGGGAAGGTTGCCGCCCTTGTCCTTGGACGCGTCCAGGTCTTCGGCCGTGTCCCACCACACGACGTCCAGCCACTGCTCGTCGTCGATGCGCACCAACTGGGCGCCGAGGAATCCGTGCCGGTCCGTGCGGAATGCCTCGAGCATCCCCGGCCGCGCGTCGAGAAGTTCCTGGGCCCGGTCGGCCGGGACCCGGAAGCGGGTGAGTTCTACGGTGGTCATGATCATCCTCAGGGGGCGTACGGTCGCCGGCGCGGTCGGCCGGCGGGTCAGAGAAGGAGGACGGGTTTGACGGCCTCACCCGAGGCAGCGGCCCGGGCGGCGTCGTTGATCCGGTCGAACGGGAACGTGGTGACCAAACGCTCGACGGGAAGCTGACCGGCCGCGTGCAGTGCGGCAACGGCCGGGATGAACACGTGGGGCACACCCCCGCCCTCGACGATTCCCACGATCCGCTTGCTGCTGTTGACGATGTCCGCGACGTCGACTGCCGCCTCGCGCCCGAAAGGGGCACCCACGATGCCGATGACGCCGCCGATGGCCGCGGCGTCGATGGCCTGCCGGAACACCAGTACATTGCCACTGCTCTCCAGCACATAACCAGCTCCACCGCCGGTGAGCTTCCGGATGGCCGCTACCGGGTCGGTGGTCCGGGCATCGATGGTGTCGGTGGCCCCCAGTTCGGCGGCCAGGTCCAGCCGACCGGGGTGCACGTCGACGGCGATGACGTGCGCGGCCTGGGTGAGCCGGGCCGCCATGACGGCTGCGAGTCCCACCGCACCGGCCCCGAACACCGCGACCGAACCGCCGGGCGCCGGCCGAAGGACGTTCAGCACCGCGCCCGCGCCGGTCTGGATGCCGCAGCCGAGCGGTGCGAGCGTGGCCAGCGGCGCCTCGTCGGGGAGTTTCACCGCATTCCGCTCGATGACCAGCGCGTGGGTGGCGAAGGACGACTGCCCGAAGAAGTGCGCGTGCAGCGGTGTGTCCCCGAGCCACAGGGTCGGGCTGCCGTCCGAACGTGCGCCGGCGGCGAAGTCGAGCGACAGGAAGTCCGCGCACTGGCTGGGCAGACCGGAGCGGCAGCTCGCGCAGACGCCGCAGGAGGCGAACGTGAGCACCACCTTGTCACCGGGGAGCAGGGAGGTGACGCCCGCTCCGGCCGCCTCCACCACCCCGGCTCCCTCGTGCCCCAGTACGGCCGGATGCGGGGACGGGGTCTTCCCCTCCCGGGCGGCGATGTCGGCATGGCAGATGCCGACCGCCTCGACGCGTACCAGCACCTCTCCGGCGCGTGGGTCATCGAGGAGTACGTCCATGGTCTCGAAGTCGGCCCCCGGCTCGGGTACGACGGCGGCTCTGATCTGCTTCGGCATGACGACTCCTTCGGTGTTCCCGGGGCGGCCACCCAGACTTATTAGTCATATATCTGACCGTCAATATTGTGACCATAAACTGAGTGGGTGGCTCGCCGAGCCGCGACCCGACACACTCAGGAGATCACCATGAGCACAGCGCCGCTCGCCGAGACCGACCAGCTCACCGGCGTCTGGCAGATAGACCCGGCCCATTCCGAGGTGAGCTTCACCGTGCGCCACCTCATGGCCCGTGTGCGTGGCAGCTACGCGTCCTTCGGCGGGACCATCAGCGTCGGGGACGATCCGGCACGGTCCAGCGTCCGGGCGGACATCGACACCACGTCGGTCGACACACGCAATGCCGAGCGGGACAAGCACCTGCGCAGCGCCGACTACTTCGACACCGACACCCACCCGACGGCACACTTCGAGTCCGCGACCGTACGGGATCAGGAAGACGGGCGACACAGCGTCGAGGGGTTCATGACCGTCAAGGGCGAGACCCGCCCGGTCACTCTGAACCTGGTGTTCCTCGGCATCGCCGAGGACCCGTGGGGTGGCACACGAGCCGGATTCCGGGCGTCCACCCGGATCAGCCGCTCCGACTTCGGCGTCACGGGCAATGTGCCCTTCCCGGCGGGCGCCCGCTGATAGGGGACAGCGTCGACATCGAACTCGAGATCGAGGCGGTCAGGCAGCAGTAGTCCCGCACCCGGCCGGAAGGGGCGCGGACGAGGAGGTGTCCGCGCCCTGATCGGGCCCAGTGTGTCCGGACTGCGGGGCCGGCATGCAGTGAACCGTGGGCCCCAGCACCCCGTGGGGGCTCCTCCAGCGGGTGGTGGTGAAGGTGGTGGAGTCGATGGCGGCACCCCGGCGGTGCCGGACGGCGTCCTCAGCGGCAACGCGGGCGGCCACCTGCCGCACCGCCTCGACGCTGCGCGGCGCCCGGACGACCCACGTCTGGGTGCCGCGTACTTCCTCGTCGCCCACTATGCGCACGGTCGGCGCGGTGACGTTCCACAAGGTCATGACGGTGACTTCTCCTGTTCGGCGCTTTGACGAACCGTTTCTCGTACGGCGGGTACCACCTCGCGGGCGAAGCGTCCGATCTGATCGACCGTGGCCTGCTCCGGCCAGAAGAAAAAGCTCCGGAACGGCTGCTCGGTCGCCAGGCGGGCCAGTAGAGCGGCCCACTCCTCCGCGGTCGCGCGGACAGGGGCCTTGCCCGCCCTGGCCGCGGCGTCGCCGGGCCGGTCGGTGATGGTGCCGACGAGTTGAGCGATCCGGAGCACGCCTTGAGGGTTCCTGCCGGAGGCGCGGGCCGCGTCGTCGATCAGCGCGTTGGACTCGGCCCACTTCTCGTACGGAAGGTAGCTGGGGATGGGCGCGGCCCATCCGTCTGCCAGCCGACCCGTCAGCTCCAGGGAGCGGGGCCCCTGGGCGCCGATCCAGATGCCGATCGGATGGGCTGGAGCGGGCCCGCTGCGCAGTCCGGGGATGGTGTAGCGGCGGCCCTCGAACGTGACCGGCTCGGGTGCGGACCGCCACAGTGCCCTCAGGACCTGGACGGCCTCTTCCAGTTGGGCCAGGGCCTCGGCCGGGCCGAGCCGGGGCGTCATTCCCATCTGGGTGATGGCGGACCAGTAGCCGCCGCCACCGATACCCAGTTCGAAGCGGCCCGCGGAGAGCAGGTCGAGCGAAGCGGCCGTCTTGGCGAGCATCGAAGGATGTCGCAGCGGCAGATTGGCCACGTCCGGGAAGAAGCGCAGCCGCTGGGTGCCCTCCAGCAGCATGGCGATGAGGGTGAAGGTGTCCACGAGCTCGGGGCTGTAGGGATGGTCCTGGACGCCGACGAGGTCCAGTCCCTCCTCCTCGGCCGCGCGGACCAGGTCGCGGTGTCCCGCGATGTCGGTGGTGGGGTTGAGCGAGAAACCGAACTGGAGGTCACGCATGGCTGTCCTCGGCGTGTGGTGCGAATGACGGTGACGGACCGCTCAGCCAGCGGCGCAGGACGCGGGAGAGCGCGGGCAGCAGGACATAGGTCATGGCGGCGCTGAAGAAGAGCGCGATCAGCGCGTTGCGCACGGCCGGCGGAAGGCCACCTGTGTACGGCACGAGGAAAACGTCGGCGAGGAGTGAGAGGGGATACACGGCGGCCGCTGCGACGAGAGTGAGTTTCCAGCGGGGCGGCGCGGCTCGGTCCGGCAGAGCGAACAGGTCCTCCATGCCAGACAGATGCCGGACGCGGACCAGCTCGTGCAGCTCTTTGCCATGGTGGAGGCAGCGTTCGTTGTGCGGTGAGCTCTCCCAGGCGTGCAGGGAGGCCTGGTCGGCGAACCGGTAGACAAGGTGCCAGCGGTCGTCTGCGGCTGCCGGGTGCAGGACGCCGCCGCCGAGATATCCGGGGAATCCAGCGGCTTCGGCCAGGATGCCGTGTGCCCACGACTGGAACTCCTCCCCCTTGCCGGGTAGGACGCGGCGTTCGACCAGCACGGTGACGGGGTGGGCATGCCTCTGCTCGGAGGTGGGGCGGTCGATGCTCATGGGCGGTTTCCTGCGATGGCTCGGGGGGCGGGGCGGCCGGGATCAGAGACCCTGAGCGATCCCGGCACGGGATCAGGCGGCCGGGATCCGGCCGAACCGTCCGGACTGGAAGTCGTCGAACGCCTGCATGAGTTCGCTGCGCGTGTTCATGACGAAGGGGCCGTTCCAGGCGACCGGCTGACGGATCGGCAGACCGCCGAGGATCACCACGTCAAGCCCCGGGGACCTGCTCTCCTGTTTCTCATCGGCCGCGACGCCGATCACGTCGCCCGGGCCGAAGACGGCGAGCTGACCGGAGTGCACCGGTCGCCGCTCCTCGCCGACGCTGCCCCGGCCCGCCAGAACGTAGGCGAGGGCGTTGAAGTCCGGGCGCCAGGGCAGGGTGAGCAGGGCACCGGGGCTGAGAGTGGCATGGAGCAGGGTGATCGGCGTGTGCGTCGCACCCGGCCCGTGCCTGCCCGCCAGCTCACCGGCGATCAGCCGGACCAGGGCGCCGCCGTCGTCACTGGCGAGGAGCTCCAGCTGGGAACCCCGGATGTCCTGGTAGCGGGGCGCGGACATCTTGCGGTCGCGGGGCAGGTTGACCCACAGCTGGAAGCCGTGGAACAGGCCGCCGCTCATCACCAGATGTTCGGGGGGCGTTTCGATGTGCAGCATGCCGGAGCCGGCCGTCATCCACTGGGTGTCCCCATTGGTGATGACACCGCCGCCTCCGTTGGAATCGCGGTGCTGCATGATGCCGTCGATCATGTAGGTGACGGTCTCGAACCCCCGGTGGGGGTGCCACGGGGTTCCTTTGGGCTCGCCGGGGCTGTACTCCACCTCGCCCATCTGATCCATCATCAGGAACGGGTCGAGGTGGCGCAGATCGATCCCCGCGAGTGCCCGGCGTACCGGGAATCCTTCGCCTTCGAAGCCCTGGGGGGCGTCGGTCACGGCGAGGACAGGGCGTTGTCGGGCGGCTTCACCCGGGCTCGGGATGCGTGGCAGGGCGAGGGTCGATTCGACGGTTACGGCGGGCATGGTCCTTCTTCCTTCTCCTTCACGCGCCGGATTGCGCTGTGCGCTGCACCGAGTGAGGTGAGTGACGTGGGTGCGGGGCTGGGGCCGGGTGCCGGGCGTGCGGGGGACACGACCCGGCACCCGGGGAGCTCCCGCGGCGCGGTTACGGGGGCAGCGCCCCGCGGGAGCGGCTCGGCGGCTGGACGGGTCAGCCGTTCTTGGAGTAAGCGGCGGACAGCTGACCGACCAGCGTGGCGAACGGCATGTCCAGCGCCCCGTAGAGCTCGTAGGCCTTCGGGTCGGAGTTGTCGGCGAGGATCTCGACCATGGTCGTCGCGTAGTCGGTGACGATGACACCCGCCTGCTGCATCCGCAGCAGACCCGCCGTGCGCTTGGTCTCGCTGAAGGTGCCGGAGGCGTCGATGGCCGCGTACGCGTCGTAGCCGGCGGCCGTGGCGGAGATCGCCGGGAAGGCGAGGCAGACCTCGATGGAGATGCCCGCGATGATCAGCTTCTTGCGGCCGGTGGCCTCCACGGCCTGACGGACGCGCGGCTCGTCCCAGGCGTTGACGGTGCCGCGGTCGATCACCTCCAGATCCGCGGGAAGGACCTCGGCCAGCTCCGGTACGAGCGGGCCCCACATGCCGTCCGCCATGGTGGTGGTGACCACGGTGGGGATGTCGAGCACCTGCGCGGCCTTCGCCAGCGCGGCCACATTGTGCTTGAGCGTGGCGACGTCGATGTCGCGCACTCCGGTGAACAAGCCGATCTGGTGATCGACGAGAAGGAGGGCGGTGTTGTCGCGGGTCAGCGGCTCGAGGAAGCGGCTGGCTCCCGGAAGGTTCTCGGTCATTGGGCGTCTCCTGCGTCAGGGGGCGGTCACCCGCCCACCACTTTCGTACGAAATTTGATAGTCAATAACAGTGACCAATGGCAGTCTATTCCCACCCCGGCGGGACAGGCAAGATCACGCCACAAGAGGGCCCTGGAGTCACCCGCAACCCACCCGGCAGCCCTGAAGGGTGCGGGCACCCGAGGTGGGGGCCAGAGCCCGGGGGTGAGCCTGCCTCGCCAGACAGAGGGGGATTCGGTCAAGATAATTGACTATCAAAATCAGTTATTATCTTCCGCGACTTCCCCCTCCCGCTCGGAGACGCCATGCAGCCCTCGAAGGACGCGCCGCCGTACAGTCCCGACACGACCAGGACGCGGAGGCCACTGAGCGCCGCCTGGCGCAGCGCAGTCACCAGCTCGGCCAGGGCGGCGCCCGGGCGGCGGTGCTCGGCGTGAACGATGGGCTGGTCACCAACCTGTGTCTGGTACTCGGACTCGCGGGGGCGAGCGCCTCACCCGACGCCGTCCAGCTCGCCGGCCTCGCCAGCCTGGTCGCCGGCGCGTTCTCCATGGCGGCCGGGGAGTGGATATCGGTCCTCACCCAGGTTGAGCTCACCCGTGGCGTGCTGGCGGCGATACGTGAGCTTCTGAGCCAGAGCCCGAGCAGCGTGGAACGGCGCCTGCGGGAGGAGTTCGTCCGCAACGGGTACCGGCGCGAGACCGCCGCGCGTGCGGCGAGCGATGTCCTCGGCCACCAGGAAGGTCGGCTGCGGGTGGCCTCCCGCGTGCTGCTGGGCATCAATCCTGATGAACCCGGCAGCCCGACGACCGCAGCTGCCTTCTCGTTGGTGCTGTTCGCACTCGGAGCCGCCGTCCCGCTGCTGCCCTGGTTCCTGTGGCGGGGAGAGGCGGCCGTGTGGGGCTCGACGGTGGCGACCGCGCTGGCGGCCGCGGTCGTCGGCGGCGTGCTGTCCCGCTCCTCGCAGCGCGGCGTGGTGCGAGGAGCGGTGCGTCAGTTGGTGGTACTGACAGCCGCCGCCGGTGTGACATTAACGCTCGGACGGCTGGTCGGCATCTCGCTGGCCTGATCAGTCGGCACCCTTGGTCCGACCAAGCTCAGGAACGCTTGGCGTACACCGTGGCGAGCTGTCCGACCAGAACCGCGAACGGCATGTCGACCGCCGCATACAGATCGGGTGCCAGCGGCGAGGCGATGTCCTCGAGCATCTCGACGGCAGCGGTGGCATAGTCGGGGTTCTGGCTCAGGTTTTGTGGTCCGTTACGGTGGGTTACCGGCTGAAGGTCTCATTCGGGTAGGGTTCACAGCGAACCGAGGAACTCGTTGACAGCTGCGGCGAACTCGTCTGGGACGGTCTCGTGGACGGTGTGTCCGGCGGGAAGCTCCATGAGCTGAGTATGGGGGCGCCGCGTCGCCATGTCCTTCGCGTGCTCCGCGCTGAGCACTGTGCTCCGGCTGCCGCGGACAAGCAAGGCTGGGCAGTCGCTGGAAATCCAGTCGTTCCAGTGGTCCCCATTGAGCTCTCGCTGCGGGGCATTCATATCCTTCGGGTCGAAGGCAAGGCCCCAGCCATCGGGATACTCACGGACGGCGCCTATGAGGTATCGCGCCGAGGTGCCGAATCCTTCCAACAGTTCGGCCCGGGTCGGTGCCCGGTGCGGCCATGCCAGGCTGAAGGACAAGTCGTCATCGACCTCGGCGCCAATGTCCTCGACGATGAGTGCGTCCACAAGTCCGGGGAACCGGGACGCGAGCTGGTAGGCGTTGACGCCGCCCAGGGAGTGGCCGAGTACGGCCGCCTGGTGGATCCCCAGATGTTGCAGCACCGTCGCTGCGTCCTCGACGTAGCCGGTGCGGGAGAAATCGGGAGACCTGTCGGAGAGGCCGTGTCCCCGCTGGTCGAGCGCGATGATCCGCCAGGAGTTCCTCAGCTCCCAGGCCAGGGGCGCGAAGGTGCGGCCTTCCCCGAAGTGCCCGTGCAGGGCGAGTAGAGGACGACCCGGACCGCCGAAGTCGAGGAAGGACAGGCGACGCCCGGCCACCGTCACGCACGCGCGCTTCGGCTCGGGCGGGATCGTTGACGTCATGGTCGTCAGTATGCGGGGATCCCATGGTCCAAGGTCACGAAGCGAGCAGTACTCGCTTGCGCAGGAGCTTGAAGCCAGCGCGTCCGTACATCTGCCGCTTGATCATTTTGATGCGGTTGACATGGCCTTCCACGACGCCTGAGCTCCAGGGCAGGGTCAGGCCGGCAGTGACGGCCGCGAGGTCACGTTCGAGGCCGCTGATGAAGGTGTGCATGCTGGGCAGGTCGTCGGCCCGGACCGCCGCGATCCACTCGGGGAGCCGTTCTCCCCGGAGCTGGGTGAGTATCTGCCCGAAGGAACGGACGTGCCTGGCGAGAGCGTCCAACTCGGGGCAGTGGGCCAGGACGGACTTCAGCTTCAGTCGCTCCTTCTCCGCAAGGGCGTCCGGGTGGGTCAGGATCCACCCGGCCACAGTCCTGGGCGATGGCGGCCGACCATTCGGCACGGCGTCCCGAAAGGGACGAAGGTACGCACGGACTGCCCCGTATCCGCCGGGGTATCCGTGGCTCTGAATCTCCTTCCAGAGGGTCCAGGCGTTCGTGCAGCCCTCGGCCCACCGCTCGTGCAAGTACGGCTTGAAGTCGTCGAGCTTCGTCCTGCGGTTCTGCCACTGGCCTTGGAAGAGGTCTTCCGGGCTTGGCGCGTCGGCCAGGCGCTGCACGGTTCGGTAGGTCATCCGGAGTTCGCGGGCGACCGCCCGACGGCTGTGACCTTCGCCGAGCATTCCGTGGATGAAGGCGTGTTTCTCGCGGGTTCGGTCGGCGAAACGGTGTCCAGTCGGCCACGGGGACGCGCCAGCTTCGGGCACCGGTGGCGTGGTGACGTTCTCGGAGCCGGGCACCGTGAATGGAGCTCGCAGGCTGGATCGATGGCGCGATACGCATCGCTCGGCGGCCTCCCCGAGGTTGCGCCAGAGATGGAAACGGTCTGCGACCTGCACCGCGGTGGGAGCCCCGGTGCTGGCGGCTTCGGCGAAGAAGGGGGCGCGATCACGACAGACCACCTCAACCCCAGGACACTCAGCAAGCCAGGCGGCGACAGTGGCTGCCTCACGGTCGGGCAGGAGGTCCACGGGCCTGCGGGTTTCAACGTCGACCAGCACGGTCCCGTAGATACGGCCCTTGCGCATCGCGTACTCATCGATACCCACCACCCGCGGGGCCGGCGGCTGAGGGTCAGGCATCGCATCGACCAGCCGAAGCACCGTACTGCGGCTGACGGAGACGCCGAAGACGTCGGCAAGACGGGCGCCGGCTCGGCCGGCCAAAGCAAGACCCACTTCGGCCAAGGCCGCCCGCAGCCGCTCAGTTCGCTGGGCATGTCTGCGGGTCAATCCCGGGACTTGTTCAACGAAGGTTCTTCTGCGTCAACGTGCAACCTTTCGGCCCCACTACTGGTCTCCTGTTCGGTGGACCCCATGCATCACTCGGGAGACTTTCGGTGAACGACGTGGGGCCCCCGAGAACCAGCGGCCACGCGCCCCGTTCGCCCGCCGATTGAGCCACCTGCCTGCGCGATCACAAGGAGCCCCGACACTCATGCCCGTCCGCACAACGGCTACGCTCGCCACCTTCGTGGTAGCGGGCCTCATCCCCCTCGCTCTGCCCACCGCGGCGGCGAGCGCCGCGCCCGCGCGGCACGGCGACGACTTCAACGGCGACGGGTACCGCGACTACGCGTACTCGAGCTTCAGCGCAAGAGGGGGCGGCGGTGTCACCGTGGTCTTCGGCACTGCCACCGGGCCCGGCCCCAAGCAGCAGCGCATCACTCAGGCGAGCCCTGGCGTGCCCGGATCCGACGAGGCCGACGACATGTTCGGCGAGGTGCGGGCCGCCGCGGATTTCGACGGCGACGGTTACGGCGACCTCGCGGTGGCAGCGACCGGCGAGAACCATTTTCAGGGCGCCGTGACGATTCTTTGGGGGTCCCCCTCCGGCCTGTCCACGGGTACGGCCCTGCCGAACAAGAACCCGGGTCGCAACAACTACATGGGCAAGGACCTGGCGACCGGCGACTTCAACGGGGACGGCAAGCAGGACCTGGCCGTCATCAACGAGTCCATGACCTACGTCTACCGCGGCCCCTTCAAGCGCACCGGTACCACCGGTACCGTGACCAAGCTCGACAAGACGTCGTCCTTCTACGCCACCGCGCTGATCTCCGGCAAGGTCAACGGCGACAAGAAAACCGACCTCGCGATCATCGGTGACGTGGTCAGCCCCGAATACATCGCGTCCGACGTCTGGTTCATCAAGGGAGGCGCGAGCTCACTCACCCCGGGCAAGAGCCTCCGCCTGGAGTCGGAATCCGGCAACGGCGGCAGCTCCGAACGCGGCGGCGACGGTGTCATCGCCGACTTCAACAAGGACGGCTACGGCGACATCGCCGTCGGCACACCCCTCTACTCGAAGCACAAAGGCCGAGTCAGCGTCTGGTACGGCTCGTCCGCCGGCCCCTCCCGGAGCACCCGCCTCACCCAGTCGACCAGTGGCGTCACCGGATCTCCCGAGAACCGGGACGAATTCGGCTCATCCATTTCAGCGGGTGACGTCAACGGCGACGGCTACGCGGATCTCGCAGTCGGCGTGCCGGGCGAGGAGATCGATGACCACGACTACGCGGGCGGCGTGCACATCTTCAAGGGGCGGCCGGGCGGCCTGACCGGTGCCGGCTCACAGTGGTTCGCCCGCAACACCCGAGGAGTCCCGGGTGCGTTGACGGCCGACGAGCAGTTCGGTGGCCTGGTACGGCTGCGCGACACGGACGGTGACGGAACGGCCGACCTGTACGTGAGCGGTGCCGGCGCTCTGCGGCTGCCCGGTTCAGCCGGCGGCATCACCACCGCGGGCGCGACGGAATACCACGCGGCACCCATCGACAGCTTCCTGCAGTGACGTGGCGTAGCTGACTCGTGTGCGCATCAGCTTACTTACTTTAGGTCTTGACGAAAGTGGTCCGCGCCTCGAAAGTAATGGACGCCCGAGGTTCAGGAGTCGACCACACCCCCGCGTGTCCCGCTCATCGCTCCCGAGGTGAGTCCCGCCCGGGGCGCAACCCCTCGCGAAAAACCACGCCCGCCATGGCCCGACCCCGCCCCGCAGCCGTTCTCTCCGCCCTCCTGCCCGCCACCCGCAGGACGGCGGCGAGCCCGCCCCCCTCACCCCTCGACCAAGGGGGGAACTCCACCATGCCGACGCCCAGCCGTGCATGCTCGTCCACCAAACGGCTCAAGTCCTGGAGCACGTTCCTCCTCGGCGCCCTCGGCGCGATGACGCTCGTCGTCGCCGTCCCGGCGAGCGCCCACGCCGACGTCCTGCAGTTGCTGCCGCAGAACGCCGACGGTCTGGAGCAGACCTTCTCGCCCGCCTACGACTACGACGGTGACGGGTGCTACGCCACCGCCGCCATCGGAGCCGACGGCACCATCAACCCCGGCCTGCCGCTCGGCGGCGACGTCAACGGGCACTGCCACGACTACGCCCAACTGGTCAACGTCAACACCTACTCACGCGAGAAGTGCAACAACGGCTGGTGCGCGGTGATGTACGCCAGCTACTTCGAGAAGGACCAGGCGACGCTCGGCCCGGCGGCCATTGGGCACAGGCACGACTGGGAGCACGTCGTGGTGTGGATCATCAACAACGAGGTCCAGTACGTCTCGGTGTCCCAGCACTCCGGCTACCAGGTGGCCGACCGCACCACCGTCCGCTTCGACGGCACACACCCGAAGATCGTCTACCACAAGGACGGACTGTCCACCCACGACTTCCGGTTCGCCAACAGCAACGACGAGCCTCCGGAGAACGTGACCGGCGGCTGGTTCTTCCCCCGGCTGGTGGGCTGGAACGGCTACCCGGCCGGTTACCGCGACAAGCTGCTGAGCGCCGACTTCGGGGAGGCGACCATCAAGATCAAGGACGGCGACTTCGAGTACGCGCTGGCGCATTCCATGCCGTCGGGCATCCCCTTCGATCCCAACGGCTGACGGCCCCTGCCCCCTCCGGTAGCCGGTGGTGCCCCACAGTCGTCGGGTGCCGCCGGCCCCGCGATGTCCGTACACGCGGCGCGAGCCGCAGTGGCGAGGTGTGTGCGGCGGAGCGATGACCGGACGCCCGCTATGCGAAGGCGGTTGAGCATACGCGGGACTTTTCATGGTGCTGTGGACTGGGTGCTCACGAGACTTGTCATACCGTCAGCTGTCCAATTATGTTCGGTCACCGTGCTCGCATCCCCGCTGATCAGCGTCATAGTCGCCGCGCACGACCTCCAGGGACAACTTGGGGTCTGCCTGAAATCGATCCTGGACCAGTCCTTCCAGGACGTGGAGGTCGTCGCGGTCCTGGACCAGTCTGCCCACTGCCCCGCGGACTTGGTGGACGACTATGCCCGGCGCGATGGGCGGCTCTCGGTCGTACGGCTGACGGGTGTCGCCGGCATCGGCCGGATACGCAACGCGGGGGCCGAGCGCGCCGCCGGTGACTACCTGCTGTTTCTGGACAGCGATCACATCGTCCGGGGCGAAACGCTGCAGGCGATGGCCGACCGGCTGCGAGCGGCGGGCGAGCCGGATGTTCTTCTCTTCGGGCACACCCGCCTCCACCGCAGCCGCTCGTGGCCCGGTGCCGCGGCCGGCCTGCTGGCCCAGCAGGGAAGTGAACCCTTCGCCCCGCTCGACCGGCCCGAGTTCTTCGGTGCTCCCGCCTACTCCTGGGACCGTCTCGTCCGCCGCGAGCTGTGGACCGGGCAGCAACTCGCCTTCCCCGACGGTCTCCACGAGGAGGTCACAGTCGTCCACCGGGCCATGCTCGCCGCCGACCGGATCGCCGTCCTGAAATGGAACTGCGTGCAGATCCGCCGCCGGCACACCCAGCACCCCGCAGGCTCACCCGGCGGCACCCACTTCGACGTCTTCGGCCGGTACGAAGAGAGCTTCGGCCTGCTCGGCGAGCGCGGAGCCCTGGACGTGGTGGCTCCCGCTCTCTTCACCCGCATGATTCGCCACTATCTCTTCCTGCTCAACCTCGAGGGATGTCTCTCCCGCTCCGAGCGCCCGCGGTTCTTCGAACGCGCCAGCGAGCACTACCGGCGCTACCTCCCCGACGGCTACGACCACCCCGAAGGCCGAGAGGGTGTCAAGTTCCAACTCATGGCGAGCGGCAGATACAGCGCCCTGGAGGCCGCCAGTCTCCCGCAGCGGGCACGGGGTCTGGTCTCCCGGGGCGCCGCCCTCCGCGGACGGTGATCAGGCCGGAGGAAGCGGCGGGCTGCGGACCTGCCGGGCCGTGACGTGACCGCCGCCCGGTTCCGGCACCGGCGCGTGGGGTACGTCACCCACTGACAACAGCCCTGGGGTGCGACCGGCGCCCGTCCGGCATACACCGGGAGTGTGCTGTCTCCTCCCGTCCAGCCGATGCTCGCCGAGGCCCGCCCCGGGCTCCCGCCCGAGCGGGCGCTGCCGGGCGGGCTGGCCTTCGAGCAGAAACCCGACGGCTACCGCGCGGTGCTCTTCGCGGGGCCCGGTCGCGCGTACCTGCAGTCCAGGAACGGCGCCGACCTCAGCAGTGCTTTCCCTGAGATCACGGCTGCCGGCCGGGCCCTGCACGCACCCTTGGTCCTCGATGGCGAGCTGGTCGTCGCCACGGAGGGCCGTCTCGACTTCGGCCGCCTTCAGGCCCGGGCCCGTCGTCGCGGCGCCGCTGCCCGTCAGGCCGCCCGGACCGCGCCGGAGCACCTGATCGTGTTCGACGTCCTCGACACGGCCGACGGCCCGCTCCTTAACGAGCCCTACCGAGCGCGGCGCGTGCTGCTGGAGGAGCTGTTCGCCGAGGAGGTGCTGGCCGCGCCGTTCGTGCTGTGCCCGGCCACCACCGACCGGGCGACCGCCGAGGACTGGCTCGACCCGGCATGGGGTGCGGCCGGCATCGAGGGCGTCGTCGTGAAAGGCCTGGCCCAGAAGTACCAGCCGGGCCGCCGGGGCTGGATCAAGGTACGTGCCCGGGCCAGCGCGGAAGCGGTCGTCGCCTCGGTGACGGGCCGGGTGGCCGCCCCGTCGACGCTCCTGCTGGGCCGCTACGACGAGTCGGGCCGTCTGCGGTTCATCGCGCGAACGGCGCCCTTGTCGGCGACGGCCCGGCGGGAGGTCGGCGGCCTGCTGTATCCGGGCGGCGCGGATCATCCCTGGCAGCACCGCGGCTTCTTGGCCGGGTGGGGCACCCGCGAGGTGATCGACCACCGGCCGGTCGTGCCCGACGTGGTGGTCGAGTTCGCCGGGGACACCGCGGTGGACGAGGGCCGCTACCGGCATCCCGTCCGCTTCCTGCGCGTACGCGACGACCTGCGCCCCGCGCAGCTGCCACCCGCAGGCACCTAGGCCGTGTATCGAAAGTGGATCTTGGGTCGCGAATGATCACAGTTCATGGGGCGGGGAGATCTCACGGACGAGCAGTGGGCGGTGCTGGAGCCTTTGTGACACCGGTAGCGTGACCGTACGCTTCGAGCCCGAGTACCACCGGTTCGTCGACCTGCCCAACAAGTGACCCGGCAACGCCCCTGAACGGCCTTCTCCCAGCCGACCACCCGGCGAAACGGAAACTCCCCCGCCGGGCCGGGTGATTGGCCCGCACAAGCCCGTACGAGATCCCTCAACCGAGGACTGGAGACCATGCCCGAGCGCAACCTTGAGTTCGGCGTGTTCGGTGCCCGCGGCATCAAGGGCCACGAGGCCGCCGCCCGGCAGCTCGACGCGCTTGCCGGTTTCATCGCCACGCCGATCACGGTCCGGCGCGGTTTGCTGGCCCGCCTGCACTACCTCACCCGCACCGACCGTGCCCGCGCCGCTGCCCGCGGGGCGGGCCTGACGGTCACCGACCGCACCCTGAGGGCCTGGCTCGAGGGGCGGCGGAATCCGTCCCGGCAGAACCTGGCCCGCATCGAGGCCGCCTACCGCGCGGTGCGCCGGCGCAACGTGGCCCGCAGCCTGCTGGCCCGCCTCAACCGTGCCGGCCGCGGGACCCGGGTGGAGTTCCACCCGCTCAACCAGTCCCAGGTTCCCCGCCCCAGGCAGCGGGCACTGAGCTACCGCCTGCTCAACGTCCGGCACTGGGACCGGATAGTCGCCGGATGGGCGGCCGGTGACGACGCGGCCCTGGACGACGCCTGGGTGAGCGACGCAACCGTGGATCTCGGCTCGGAGTGGGGCCAGTACGAGTACGTCACCAACATCGGCTTCGCCGTCTGACCCGGGGGCGTAAACGCTCCTGGGAAGGCCGTCGGGCGGACGGTATGCCGCTTCGAGCCAGGCCGTGAGCACGAGCGTGCGGGAACCGAACCGGACCGTCTGTTGCCCGTCCTGCGACGCGCCGGACTCGTCCTGCCCGACGGGTCGACGCCCTTCGAGCACGGGTACGACGTTCCGGACGCCATGCTGCGGGTACTGGCTGTGGTTGAAGCGGAGTTCAGTGTGGACCTGCCCCGCCGGGTCGTGCTTGAGGACGCACTCACCACAGCTGTGTTGCAGGTGTAGCCGCAGGGCCGCACAACGCTCGCGCCATGCTCGCCTGCTCCCGGAACCCGGCCGCCGCATCCGCGCCACGCCGCCCTCCCGCTTCCTTCCAGCCACCCGCGGCAGTCCCCATGCCGACCCCCGCCATGACCCCGCCCGCGCCCGACACGGGCGATAGCCACCGCCAGGAGCAAGGCGAGCGGCGGCGCTCCGGCGTCCGACTGCCGTGGTGCGCTCTGGACGCCTCGACAACGCGAAGCCAGCGCCCAGCTGTGACTGGCCAAGCCGCGTTCTCAGAGCTCGCCCACCGGTTCATGGGCGGGTACTTCCCCGGGGCCGCGCCGTCTGCGGTCGCCGGAGAGCGCGACGATCCGGTGGCCTGGTACCGCGATCGCCGGGTGGCCGCCGGTGGGGGAGAACCCGACGTGTCCGGTGTCGGGATCGAAAAAGGTCACCGTGCCGTACAGGCGGTGCAGCGCTGTGTCCGGCCGCCTCCCCCACTCGACGTCCACCCACAGCGGCCAGTCCCCCAGCCAGTGGATGGGCACCTCAGCCAGTTCCGCAGCAGCGGCGCCGGGGTGATCGTCGTCCGGCACCCAGGTATACGCCCCTACGACCAGATCGTTGTACCGCTCGATCGAGCCCGTCCCGCCCCGCCCCGCCCGCACTGCGGGCCGCGTGTCCCTGCACGCCGCCCGCGCCTTCGTCACCAAAGACGTGGGCTGCGCACAGGCGCCATCGCGCTCGGCATCCACCTCAAGGTAGGGGTAGGCGCCGCGCAGCAGCGACAGCACGTCCTGCTCCTCAGGCCCCCGGCGCCCGGGTCCGGCCCCACAACGATGCGCCCGTGATGATCCCGGGTGTGCTCGGCGGCATGCTGGGCGGCGAAGCGGGGGACGGCCAGCACTACCGCGTGATCGGGTTCCCACCCGTAGCCGCTGCGGCGTGCGTCGAACGGCACTGTGGGTCCGTGCTGCTCGTACTGGGCCAGATAGGCCAACTCGGCATCCTGCGGCCGAACCAGCGGCCAGCCGGTCACCAGCAGCAGCTTCCGACCCGCGACAGGATCACCACTGACGGCCGTGTGCAGAGCCTGCTCCAACCTGTCGCAGCACTCCATCACATACCGCTGCCACCGGTGCTGGAACTCTGCATCCGCCCACTGCGCGGGCGAGGAGAACCCATCAGCCGGCACCGCAGCGGGCTCCGGCAGCACAGTCACATCACGCACCCGCGCGTCCCCCCAGCGAGCCTCCAGTGCCTGCATGGCCGTCCATCGAACGGCTCCGCCGCCCACCGGGAGCGGTCCACCACCGCGGCCGCCAACCGCAGCCCTGCCTGGTGCACCTGCCCGTCAGCGGCCACCGCATCGCACGCCCCGCTGACCGACGTGGCCTCGCGGGCTGCGGGAGCTGCCGCCCGCCAAGCAACCAGTGCCGCCTCCGACCGCTCCAGCACCCCGTCCCACGCCCGGAGCAACTGCCGTGCGCCCGCACCGAAGCCGGAATCAGCCGTCCACGGCTCAAGCCGCGCCCGCACCGCCGCATCACGATGCCGGGCCGCTTCCCACAACACCTGGGCATAGCCGTCCCACGACCTACCCCCGCCGCCCGCTCTTGCAGTTTGCGTACCTGGTTATCGGCCGCGGCCACCTCGGCCGCCGCCAGCCACAGTGCCTCCCCGCCCGGCGCCACCACCACCAGCGGCGCACAATGCCGGCACAGCTGGTCCACGACATCAAGAAGCACCAGCGCAGTACCAGTCAGACGCCCTGCGTACCGGCAGTGGCTGCGCCAACTTGAACCGGTCGCGGGAAGTGGAAGGACGACCACCGCAGTGCGTTCGGTCCGCGCGGCAGCGGGGTCTGGGTACGTCTGGCCTGGCACGACTTCCACCTGGCGGATGGCTCGACGTGCTCGCTGGGGGAGGTCGGCGACGGCTGGTGGGACTACGGTGCGGACGTCGGTGAGACAACCACCGCCTTCCTGTCCGCCGCCGGGGTCCGGACCGCCTGGCGCGAGGGCCGGGAAGCGCACCGCCGGCCCGCACCGTCGACCCCGATCCCGGACCTGGAACTACCGCGCCCCAGTCAGGGCGTACGGCACCGAGCTGGTCCGCGACGCCCCTGAGCGCGTCCAGAGCCTGCCTGCTCACCTGAAGCGGTCACTGACCTGGGACCAAGGCAGTGAGATGGGTCGCCACCGCGAGTCCACCGTCGCTACGGACATCCCGGGCTACTTCTGCGACCCGGCCAGCTCCTGGCAGCGCGGCTCGAAAGCCGACCTCTCCACATCGTGGACCGCAGGCCGGTGGCTCTACTCGGCGGTGCGGGCCTTGTTAGAAGGGCGTTTGGTCTGCTGGAAGATATCTCCTCCGAACCCGTCCCAACCGACGGTCATGGTCTTCGACGACAGCGCGTAGACCCGCCCTACAGTCCGATCAGTATTGCCGTCATCGCATTTGAGTCTGAGGACCCACAGTCCGTCCTCTTTGGAGGCTCTGCCTCGACAGTGGTGTCCGCTGAACAATTCGACTTTCCGGTCATCGATGAGGAGTCGGGCGAAGCTGCCGCGGTCGAGATGGACCCAATTGCCGTCGAGTGGCGGCTCGGCTCGGCCATTGGTGTCACGAGTGCCGGTCGTGTCGGACAGGCTGTCCGGGTTTGCCGCCGCCGTCGACGTAGGCTTCGAAGAGGGCTTCGGCTCACCGGGCTTCGTGCCACCGCATCCGGACAGGACGACGACTGCCGTCAGGGTCATCCCGGCGACCTTGTGTGCTCGCTTGATCACGTCATCCTCTCGAGGGTCGGCAGCCCGAAATCGCGGGACGCTGCAGGACGGCAGCGGATTATAGCTTTCGGGGGATCCTATGACCATGTTGTTGGCAGGCTTACGCTGCATCGTCGTCCTGCGGCTCGGCCCGCTGTGTCCCGTCCCCGCGGGGTGGGCCTGCGACCGGCCGCCCGCGCCGAGTTGCTGCTTGTCGTGCGCCCCGTGCGCCGTCCCGGTTCGTGCCGTAGGTTCCTGGCCGCGTGCCGTCGTGCGGTGTGCGCTGCATGACCTGTATCCCGTCTGCCCGCCGGCAGAGGGGGCGTTGTGGTGAGCGGTACTGGTGTGAGGCGGTCACATCGACGCCGGAGGGCGGGACCAGGGGCTGCTCGTGGCCGCGATCCGGCGCTGGTCGGCGGTGCGTGGCTTCCCGGCTCGCCTCGTCGATCATCCAGGGTCATGGCGTGCTGGTCGCTGGGCTGGGCGATGAGGATCTGCGGGTTGTTCGCGTCGGTCCAGTCGATGTCGTAGCGACGCTGCTCGGTCATGGTGTCCTCATCTCCTCGTCGGTGCGGTCGGTGCGGTCGGTGCGGTCGGTGCGGTCAGTGCTGTCGTCCTGCATGACGGCGCGCAGGGCCTTCAGCCAGGGGCGCCCGTCGTCCGTACCGCGCGTTCCGGCTCCGCGCGGTTGCCGTACGTCTCCGCGTTCCCCGGTGCTCCGCCGGATCGGCCGTCCCTGCCTCGATCCCGTACGGCCCTGCGGATCGCCCGCTGCCCGCTCCCCAGCTCATCGCCGCCTTCGGGCGCGGGCCGCGGGCCCCCGTCGTCCGGCCGCTTCCCCGCCCGCTGCGCCTTCGCCGCGCCCCCGGCTTCGCTCCGCTCGTCGCCCACAAGCATGGCCGACGGCCAACCCGCACGTGATGGTCACCAAAGGAGCGAAGGCCGGGCGGAGCCCAGCCGCAACTGCCCATCTCTCCTAGCCCTCCCCGATAACCAGCGTCCCCCCTGGGCAACCGACCTGAGCGTGCAGTCGATAGCCTTCATCTGCCACGGACAGCTGAGCAGGTGAGGGGAACCTGCGAGGAGGTCAGGCGAGCAGCGCACAGCCGACGATGGCTTCCAACTGCGAAAGGAGACCTGGCGTGAGATCGTCCAGACCGCGGTCTTGGTCCGGCACCACGATCGTGGCTCCAGGCCCCACGGTGACCTCGCAAGTGCGAGCAGGCAAGAACTCCAGCAGCCAGAACTTGATCTTCGACACCTGTTCTTCACTGAGCTCAAGGGTGTCGTCCTGCGCGATGAGTCGGATCACCCCGACACGGTAGAACGACAGGGTGGCACCCAGTCGAGAGACTGCTGCACCTTCATGTCAAGACACTCTCGGCTCTCATCCTGCGCACGGAGCACCACCTGCCACACCGGCAGCCGCATGGAAACGCCGTCTTCGGACTCCGCGAGACGGACCGGCGTGAACGAACGCGGCATCAGCTGCTGGAACTTCTGTCCTGAGGCCGACCGCTGCCGGGGAAGCGGCGTTGAGGCCGCACTGTCTGCCCTGCTGGGCTGTACGGCCAACGGCTCCCCCTGCCGCCGCCGCCCGCGCGGTCCCCTCGCAAGGTCCTGTCGCCTGCGGGTTGTGGGAGGGGCTGTTGAGGTGTCGCCGCTGGTGGCTGAACAGACGTGGTCACCCGGGATCCCACCGACGACCGGGTTGCTCATGGAGAGGTGGGATTAGATCGGGGAGTAGGACAACACTGGCAAGGTCGTCTGCAGACCTGGTCGACGGAAGCCGACTTCTCAGGGAGGATCCCGTCAGCATTGACCCATGACGCTGAGGAGCCCTCTGTGATCACGCAAGGAGTACAGGTCACAGGCCGATGCAGCGCCTGCGGAGGCACGACTACCTGCGATGTCGGTCAGTTCTTTGACCGTGGCATGCTCCGCTGAGGCGTCGAAGGACGGTGCGCTGACTGCCCGAATGGGTGGTGCGAGCAAGACAGCGGCCCCGTCACACCCGAGGACATTCGACAAGCCCTGCTGGAAGCGCATGGACCCGCGAGGCTTCCCCTGTCTGGAGACGTGCCGAGCGTCGTTCCTATGCTGCAGGCCCTCCGCAGTGCGCGAGACCTGTCCCTGAGTGAAGCACGCGCCCAGGCCGCGGAACTCGCCGGGACCGGACTCATCGGCACGTTCGTCGAGATGGAGGTCCTGGCGCTTCACCTTCGGCGACGAGCCGTCGCGGTGAGCGTTGAACCAGTTGCGTAGCGCTGTTTGGCCAATACCCGCTGCGGCTTGGCATACCGGCGAACGGCCACCCCTCGCGCGACAGCCGGCCGCAGCGGCTCACCTGCTGGCGGTGGCCCTGCGCTGATCCGGCCCACGCTGCGCCCTGCGTCCGGCACACCGTCAAGGACACCGCCGCGGACCACGCCGTACGGGCGCACCGCGCGCGTGCGGCGCCGACGGAGCGCCGACCGCCGCCCTGCCGACAGCCCTGCCTTCAGCAGCAACGCCTGCGCCCTCGTCTCCTACCGCAGGCTCTCCAGCCAGACCACCGCTATCAAGGGGAGAGGTGACAGCCCGCCCGCCTACTCTGAGGCCGTGATGACAACGGCTGCCATTCTCGATCAGTTCGACCACTGCGCCGACGAAGCCACGTTCCCCGATCTGGCCAACGCTTACTACTACCCGGTCGACGTTCGCATGTCCCTGTTCCACCGTCCTGGCGAGTGGGGGATGGTGGTGGAACTGCTGGGCTACTCGCCCCGGACACGGAACCTCACAGACATACTGCACGTCTTCGGCAACTGCCTCACCCGTGGCGAGCCGGGCTTCTGCAACGACGACTTCTTCGACCGCATCGAGAACATCGACGAGCTCACCGAAGACGGCAGGAGCTACCGCGGCAGCCGCTTCGCTCGGGTCCAAGGTCGGGCACTCCCCATCACCGGCGAACAGGGAGCACCTCTCATCGACATCCTGCGGTCGCTCGTAGCGAAGGACCGAAGCTCGTTCCTCGCAAATGATCACGAACTGCGCACCAGGCTGCCCGCACACGTACCCCTGGTCCTCCAGCTCGATGAGTGGCAGCAGCCACACGATCTCGGTGATTCCGTTCCGAGCGATCACGAGACCTTCCAGCGGATCGCCGAAGTACTCGCCACCGGCGATCCCTCTCGCTACCGACTTCAACGCCCATCGAACACTCACTGGTCAGCCTGGCCGGAAGCCGGAAAACTGTGACGCGCGACCAGCCAATCCCCGGGGGTATTTGATTTGCTGGGTGATGGCAAATCGCTCCGGCCGTACGATTGATTTGACGGTGGGATTCACCCGTAGGCGGCGATTTGCTGCGTGCGTGCCGTCGCCACTTAGGGCCAGCCGATTTTGATGAGGGCGGACAGCTTTGAGACGGTTGCCGTCCCGGTGCCATCCCGCATCCCTTCCGGGCGCCGTCGGCCGCGTCGCCGCAGCCGGCGATGCCGACGTGTTGCCTGCTCACAAGCAGGCTGACCGCAGGATGGGTGTGTAGGCCAGGGGGCACATGCCTCGGCGGGACGCGTTTACAACGACGCCAAGCATCTCGCACGAGATGACCATGCCGACGTCGGCCGTCGCGTTGCCACCGCTCCTGAGCGAGAGGAACCCACCCGCCCGGAACGCTCCCACCGGCCTTGCTGCACCACCTGGGCTGCTGGCTGCGCGCGGCGCACAAGCCCAGCCCCGCTCACCATGCGGGCGGATAGCCTGCTCCATCACTGCGTTTGCTGACTTCAAGGAGATGTCGAGGCCGTGGACGGTGTTCGGTGGCTCGCGACAGGGGACTATTTCGAGCTGGGCTACTGGGTGCTGTTGGCGCGCGGCTTGGAGTCGGCCGAGTTGATACGACGCCTCGAGCCCGTCACGCCTGTGCCTGAGTCGGTGACGCGGTGGGGCGTGGACGCCATCGAGGATGAATACGACGGTGTGGTGATGAGGGCCGGCGCCAGCGTGGGCTGGGCGTTCGGGATCGTAGAGGGTGGTCCCGTTGGTCGAGCGCCGAATCAGGCTGTGGAGGCGCTGTCGGCCGGTACGTCGGCTGTGGAGCTGTGGCGGACGGTCAACGCCGACACGGGTTGTGCCTTCGCCGAGAACGGGCGGACGATATGCCGTTTCGAACCAGGCCGTGAGCACGAGCGTGCGGGAACCGAACCGGACCGTCTGTTGCCCGTCCTGCGACGCGCCGGACTCGTCCTGCCCGACGGGTCGACGCCCTTCGAGCACGGGCACGACGTCCCGGTGCGACCTCTCATCTGGATGTCACCGACTGCTCTCATTGAGATGTTATGGGTCCCTGCTGGTCGGAGCGTGGAAGCGGTGACATTAACTGAGAGATCTTGGTGACATCGCATGAGAATCCCCAGCGCGCTGAGGTGAGAGAGCCAGGGGTGCGATGCTCTGACCTGCAGTTTTGTTAGTTGATCTTCCTCGCGGTGTGAGCGATTGTCAGTGTCGGGTGTGATGATAGATGTCGTGACGCAGACGAATCCCACCGTCCCCTTGCCGCCGTCTGAAGGGTTTCCCGGCGACAGTGCTTTGGCCGCCGACGCCTGGATACCCTGCGATGCCGACGAGGGTCTGAGGGCACCGGTGTCTCCGGGTTCGCCGGGGCGAGTGCCGCACGGGGAAGATCTCGATCTCCATATCGGGTGGGACCGCTTCGAGAAGCTCCTTCTGGCTCTCTCGCACCGCATGCTGGGCTTGCGAGGGATGAAGTTCCGGCGTTACGGCGTCCAGGGCCAGAAACAGCACGGGATCGACCTGGCGGGAAGGGACGCAGACGGCAGCTACACCGTTGTCCAGTGCAAGGAGTACGCCTCTTTCACCGCTAGGGACTTGCGGGATGCGGTCGAAGAGTTCGCCCGCGGGCGGCGTCCTTTCGGCGCGAGCCGATTCATCGTGGCGACGTCTGCCTCGACCGAACCGACACAGGTGAACGACGAGCTGCATGCGTTGCGGCGTGAGTATCCAGATCTGGAGCTGGACCTGTGGGGGTCCGTGCAGATCAACGAGTATCTTCGCTACAACGCTGACATCGTCACCCAGTTCTGGACGCGAGAGACGGCGACCGACTTTTGCACTGGGGCCCCGTTGCCTGGCGTGCCGGCGCCGCCACCCGACCGGCAGGCTCTGGCCGAGCGTGTGTTGGTCGGTCCTCTCAAGACCGACGACGTGAGGCCGATCCTGCGCGAAGCGGACAGCACACGGGCCGAGGCACCGGCGGAAGCGGCCCGCCTCTACGGAACTTTGGCAACCCGCCTGCACGACGCCGGATACCGCAGTCACGCCGCTGTTCTGCGCAGGAAGCAGCTTGAGGCCCTTGAAGCAGCCGGGCTGTTCGACGACGGGGCGGACCTGGCGGCCGAGCTCGCAGCAGCAGCGCTTCATCAGGGCGACAGCTATCAGGCACGGATTCTGTCTCATGTGCTCGACGAGCTCGCTCGCAAGGCAGCAAACGACGGCACCGAGCGTGCGACGGCCGCGGCACAGCAAGCCGCGTTGATCAGCGCGGCTGACCAGGACGTGGCGCACCCGTTGACCCTGGAGCGACTGCAGCCCGTGTTGGCGGCTGCCACGGCTGAACCGTTCAACTATCAGCCTCTCCTGGTGCTCATGCTCGCCGAATACGCTCTTGCAACGCAGCCACACACCTTGCAAGGCCTCGACCGTCTCATCACAGCAGCCCTCGCGCAGATCGAACAGCAGCCTTCACTGCGGGTGGACCGGGACATGGCCCTGCGCCTGCGGCTGCTCAAAGCCGAGTACGACAAGGCGGAACGACAGAATCTGCTGCGTGAGGCACGGCAACACCGGCTCACCGGCCGGCAGGTGGCGCTCGTCAGCGCGCGGGAAGCGCGACGGTGTGCGCTCGAGGGTCGTGCGGAAGAGGCCCTGGAAGGGTGGAGAGACGCCGTCCACCACGGCATCCTGGCCGGGCTCGCGGAGGAGGCCGCCGACTGGCTCTACGCCATCCGCATGGTCAACGTCTACTACGGACCCTGGACGATCGAGATCGATGACGAACACCGCCTGGCGCAGTCCCTGCGCAGCACAGGCACCGACCGTCTGCTGGACCGCGTACGCGACCCCAAGACCCACGCCCTGTCCGCTGTGGTCAGCAGCTGGCCCACCGAGGCTGTTCAGGCGGCACGCCGGTGGCTGACAGACAGCGTGGTCACGGGCAGCTGGGCCGACGAGGATGAAGCCGTGACGCTCCTGGGCGACCTCTACCGCGACAATAACGAACCCGACGCAGCAGCCGTTTGCTATCAGCGCGCGGGCAAGGGTGACAAACTCAAGCAGCTCACTAAGAGCGCCGGTAGCCACCCGCTTCCCGTCGTTTCCGGAAGAAACGAGCCTTGGTGGGTTCTGAAGGCCCGCGCGGTCCTCATCGCAGAGCAAGGCGACCTGGCCGACGACGCGTCGGCGCAAGGCCACCTCGACGAGATGCTGGACCTGGCAGCCCGGGGCAGGAACGGCGAGCTCGTCGATTCGCCCACCCGGCAACTCACCACCCAGGCAGCGAAAACCGCCTGCGCGCTCGCACCGCGAAGCACGCACGAACAGGCCGTTGCACTCCTGGACCTGCTTGCCCCGGATGTCCCCCGCGCCCGGTCCCACTACAGGCACACCGACGAATCCCACGCAACGGCCTGCCTCGCCATCGCCGACACCCATCCCGCGCTCGCCGTGCCAGCCCTGACCAGGCTCTTCGATCTTGCCGACGTCAACTGCGACGAAGCGCTGCGCGCCCTCGCTGACGACCAGGCGCTGCTCCTGCTGGCTGCCCCGCTCACCGGCCGAGACCAGGCGCCGAAGGACTTTTTGCGGCACAGCCCGCTGAGTGAGACGGACCTCTGTGTATTCAGGGCGCGGGCCGACGAGCTGGCCTCGCGCGGACACTACCTGTCCGTCGTAATCCAGGCGACCGTCAACCCGAGCCATCCGGCAGTGCGCGAGCGTGCCGAAGCCGCCCGGGACCGCATTCTCCAGCGGCCTGAGCCGCACCCGTCCCACACGGCTCTGGGTAGCAACATGGTTCCCGACTCCTTCCTGGCCAGCCATCTGCCGCAGGCCGATCAAGAGGCATGCCTGGACAAACTCCTCGCCGTGACAGTCGATCACGGGGAGACGGCGAACAACCGCGCGGATGCCTTGCTCGGAGCCTGCAACCTCGTCTTGGATAAGGAACCGGCCATCCGGCGCGTCGCGTTCAACGCAAGTCGTCCCTTCGTGCTGGGTGAACTCGACGGAAGCCGGCTCGACGAGTTCACAGGCACCCCGCATCCCCTCAGCACACTCAAAATCAACTTCGGCACCGCGTCGCTCCGCGGCACAGGGCTGCGCCTGGCCGCAGCCTCCGCCACGACACCTGAAGAACAGAGCTGGGTCCGCGACCGGGCGATGGACATCCTGCGCAGCGAGGAGCCTTCAGACGTCGGACAGGCGGCCTGGACGCTCAGCCGCCTCCCGCCAGAGATCACGCAGAATGTGGACCCACGCCCCCTCGCAGCCCACGCCCACCCAGCCGTGCGACAGCTGAGCGCGGTTCTGTGCGTTCGGCGCCCACGCCAGCATGCTGATACGGCCCAGCTCCTGGCTGCGGACCCCGAGGTTCGAGTACGACGGACCCTGGCCGAAGCAGCCGCAAGCGCAGACCCCCAGTGTCGCGAAGAGACTACCGAACTGCTGGACCGCCTCAGTAAAGATCCTCACTTCCGTGTTCGCGTGGCAGCGAGCCCGCCCAAGGACAGGTGAAGTCCGCGCGGGCACGCTCCGGGTGAGGCCGGCGATGGCTGCGTCGTGGTCGCGAGCGATGCCTGCGGCGAGGGTGTGCAGGCTGGGCAGGTCGTCTCGCCGGACGGCATCGATCCATTCGGGCAGCCGCTCGCCCTGGCGCTCGGCGAGCATCTGGGTGAAGGACCGGACATGTCCGGTGAGGGCCTTGAGTTCGGGGCAGCCGGCCAGGACGGCTTTGAGCCGGAGGGGTTCGCCCTCGGTGAGGGCTTCCGGGCGGCTGAGGATCCACCTGGTCACCGCCCGGTGTGCCGGTGGCTGTGCGGTGACTGGACGGGGTGAGGTGCGCACATGTGGGGAGCACGATCCGGTGCCAGAGGCGATGAGAGGCCCCATGCGCGTGGGGAGCACTGCTCATGAACTGGGACGATTTCATTCGCCACGGACAAACCCCCAGCCGCTGGGGAAGCACTGAACGCCTCGACATTGGCGCGTGCACGATCGTCAACAAACCCCCACGCGTGTGTGGAGCACGTCTTGATCGATCCGGCGCCAGAGGCGATGACAGGCCTCATGCGCGGGGGAAGCAGGTCTTTTGCATGCCGGCGTGGCCCTCGGTGTCGGACAAACCCCCACGCGTGTGGGGAAGACCGGCATCAGCCGTCACGGTCCGCGCTCAAAACGGACAGACACCCACGCGTGTGGTGAAGGCTCCGGAGGGGCCCTGTGGGCTAGTTTTGTTGACTTTACCTGATCTTCGGTCCTAGGGAGGCCTTCGTCTTTTCTCGCTGGACGTCCCGGTAGACATCTGACGATCACGCTTCGTTCCAGAACGGCACTCTCCCTGAGAAGACCAGCCTTTCGGTCGGCTATCACGAGGCCCAGATCCATGGCTGAGGGCGCCAGGCGCCCCTCGCATGGCAGGTCCGGCCGGGGGGGATTGCCAGGGTGCGCTTGTCGGCGTTCGTTCGGGCCGCACACGTGTGGTGCGTTCGTTCATGCGCGGTTTCTTCGCTGGGCCCGGCGTGACGCGCGCGGCTGCTTGCGGGTGGTGGGCTGGGGTGGACGCGGCGGGTTCGGGCTGGGCTCGAGGCGGACGGAGACTAGTGCGGCAGCAAGCAGTCCGCTGTCGCTGGCCATGCTGATACAGCGGCTCAGCTGTGCCGGGGTCGCCATGAGTTTTCGGTGCGCGGGGGAGTCGTGGAGGGCCAGGCCGTATCCGTAAAGGACGAGGGCGCTGCCGCGGGCGCGTGCCGCGGCACGCCACTGGCTCGATGATCGCACCGTAGCGCGCGCGAGCACCGTGCCGTCGTCGTGTTCAAGGGACAGATCTTGGCCGGTGAGCACCGCGGTCAGATGCACGGGTGAGGGGATCGTGGCCTGGGCGCTGTTGAGACGCCGTAAGCCCTTGTCGCAGGCACGGTGAATCTGGAGTTCGATCGACTCGCCGTCGTCGTTCAAGGTGGCACCCAGCATCTGGTGTGGCTGCAGGAGGATGAGGGCTCTCGCAGAGGGAAGGAAGGCGCCTGCTTCTGGCAGCAGAAGATCAATCGTGGATCGCGGGGCGAGCCTGCCGTAGAGGGGATCCGTGGACAGGGCGAGCACAGCGTGGCAGCCTGCCTGTTCGTATACCGCATGAAAGGTCGGATCGTTCTTCAGTGCGGGCAGGATCTCATTGAAGACAGCATCACCGGCCTCCTGGTGGATGCGGTGGAACACCTCGCCCGCAGCGGCTGACAGCCGTGGCAGGAGGCCGGAGTAGATCCGCTCCCACACCGTGCCCGGGTCGTGCGGCTCGGTGAACGTCTTGTCGTTCAGCTGAGCGAACATCCGAAGGACGTCTGCATGATCGAAATCCTCGTTCACGACCCGCCAGCTGCTGTGGACCACGCGGAGCAGGGTGAACCGGGCTTCGTCGATGGCTGTCTCGTAGGCCGGGTTGTCGTTGATACTGGTTTCATTGAGCAGCCGGCCCAAAAGCTCCACCGCACGCCGCTCTCCGACCGTCACCCACTTCCATGCGCACTGGCAGCCGACGTTGTGCACCAAGTGATGGACGGCGAACCCGTGCAGCGTGTGGGGGCTGGCGTAGGGGAGAAAATCGTCAAAGGCGGAACTGGCCTCCTCCCACTTGTCCTGCATGACCAGCGCTTCGACCAGGAGGCGCTTGAGATCGGCTGCGCTGGCAGTCCACGGGTCGGCGAGTTCGGCCAGGGCGCTTCTCGTAGCGAGCTCGGCACGTTCGGCTTCGCCGGCGCCGAGCAGGGCCTGGATGGCCAACAGGTCCTGGGCCATGCGTGTCGTGTCGGTGGACAGCCGAGTGCCGGCGAGTGAGGTGAAGTCCTCAAGCAGCGTCTGCAACGCAGGATCTGGCTGGGTGCGCAGTTGCATGCGCAGAATTAGCGATGCCTGAGCAGCGACGTCGGCGACGTTCTCGGGCAGTACGCCGCCGAGCCCACGGAGGTAGGACAGCACAGGCTGCAGGTAGTCGGCCACACGACTGCTGGAATCGGCTTGCTTGCGCAGCTGAGCCAGGTGGGCAAGTGCCGTGCGCGCTTGAGCGGCCAGCCCGGGATCCGGCTCGCCCGCCCCGCGCAGCCACTCCAGCTCCAGCTCCAGCAGACGGTGCGCCGCGTCGTACTGGCCGTGGGCCAGGTGGAAGGAGGCGAGATTGCCCATGAGCAGGGCCGTGGGCCCGTCGGCCACCTCGGCCGCGCGGATACGCCCGACCAGCGCGGTGGCGTGCTGAGCCAGCTCCCAGCTGCGCTCCGCCTGGCCTGTGAGCAGGGCCCCGCGAAGCCAGCGGTCTGTGTGGAAGGCAAGAAGCGACAGGCCGCTCCTCGTCCACTCCTCCGGCGCTCCCAGGCGGCGGAGCACCAAATCCTGCATGACGGTGTTCATGGACACGGTGTCCTCACTACCGGGAAAGGACACACTGCGTGCCGGCAGTGGCTCGTCATAGCGCACCAGCGATACATTGAGCAGTTCGCGCATGACCTCCCTGACCGGGAGACGTGCTTCGTCGAGCACGGCCCAACCCGCAGACGGCAGGTCATCAGCGTCAGCGAACGCGCCCGCAAGCGCCAGATGGACGGGCGCCCGGCGCGGAGCGAGCCAGCACAGGGCAGTCACTGCGGCCAGAGTCGGCGGCAGAAGACCGCGGTCGCGGGCGCGGCTGAGCAAGCGTTCCAGACTCAAAGCGACAGCCGCCGCGAGAGTCCTCGGGTACCCGGCCGGAACCGACTGCTCGTCGTCGGCTGCCCGCTGGATCAGAGTGTCGGAGTAGACGGACAGCCGGCTCAACTCGATCCCACAACTGACCAGGTAGCCGCAAGCTACCTCGAGCGCCAGCGGCCAGTACTCCAAGGTGCGGGCCAGCTGAGACAGCGACGGCGCGTACCGAGCAGCCTCACTCTCGCTGAGATCCAGACGCAGACGTAGCAGCTCGAGTGCTTCACGGCTGCTCATAGGGCTCAGATCGATAAGCCGCTGAACACCGTGCCAGTGGCCGCCGAGAGAGGTGACAATGACCCGGCCTCGTCCACGGCGCGGAATCCAGGCACGGGCGACCGGCGCGCTCGCGTCGTCGAACACCATCAGCCACAGCCCCGGCCGACTCTGCAACTCAGCGTGAACGCGTTCACGCACCAGTCGCGGATCCCGTACATCTGCTGCTTCCGCCCGGCCGGTCAGATGCGCCAGCACGCGCGCGAACGACGCCACCAACGACTCCTCGCTCTCGGCGTCCACCCAGAGCACAGCGTCGTAGCGAAACCCTTGATCAGCGATGTGAGCTGCGGCAAGGCTGGACTTGCCCAGACCCGACAGCCCCGTAATCACGCACGTCCTCACCCCCTCAGCACCGACGCCACGCCACCGTACGCCCGCCGCCGAGGCGTCCGCGGCGTCCGTCGCGACCTCGACCTCGGCAGGAAAGAGTGCCTGCGCCACCTGATCGAGGAGGTCCGCGCGCTCCACCTCCGGCAGAGGCGGCACCTGCCCATAGACGATTCCGAGGTCCTGCCGCCCAAGAGCCGACACCAGTACGTCGTCACCAACTGCCACCGCTTGCCGAAAATCACGCACATCCCAATGTGCCAGGCTGGGGTCCGCCGCCCTTCGCATTACCTCGGCTACCAGATAGCCCAGCACCAGACCTCCGGACCGCGGTGAGAGCCCCAGCCCGGCTGACTCCCGCTCGGCACGCAGCGCACTGTTCAACTCTTCCCGCAGTTGCCCGTCCGAGCGGCCGTCGAACTCAATGTCAGCACGGCAAAGACGACCCCACTGCTGTTCCGACAGCGCCTGGCAGACACCCCAGACGGCCGGAGCCCGTACCAGCAGATCCTCTACCTGCGTTCGTAGGGAAACGACATCACCGCCATGACACCGCAGCAACTCGGCCAGTCGAAGAGCACCTTCGTCCGGCGCGGCCGAAGTGATCAACCGATACTGGTCGGCTTCGTAACCGGTGACCAGATGAACGAGCACCAGCACTGCCTCGCGTGCCTTCATGACGCGCCCCGCACCCGCGCTCTTGACCTGCACCGCCATGAGCGAGCGGCCGTCCGCGTCCGCCAGATCGAAGTCGACCGAATCGGCATGCTGCAACGACACAGAGACCCCAGGCCCCTCGACGCGGCACACAGCAGTCTTGCCGTCCCTCGCGCTGGCCAGCAATGCCTCCACCGTGCGCAGATATTGGTACTGGAACCCGCGAGCAGCAACCCGCCCACCGTCGAAAGCCATACGGACCCCCCTCTGCCGATGCAGGCAGGTTAGGCACGGTGGACGGCCACGGCCCCCTTGCTGCGCAGAGGCAGCAGAAGTTTTCGGCCGGGCAGCATTCGCCGCCCTGTCGAGTCTCCGGCGAGGGCAGAACCGGGCCCCGAAAATGGTGTTCGTCCGGCCCTGCCCGCGCCGCGGAGCGTCCTCACCAAGGGCGCAGTGCCGCGGCCCCGTCCCAACCTTCTGGCCGGGGGGCGCTCGGCCCGCCGCCCCGGCCAGCGCACTGGGCGGAATAGCATGAGGACAGGCCGGACCGGTGCTCTGCCGCAAGCGCCGAGACGGGTCTGGTTCCGTGCCGGGGAGAGGTTCATGCAGCAGGCAAAGCGGGGAGCGCTCGGCGGGGCGAGCAATGAGGCGGGCGCTAATCACCGTGCTGGTGTGGCAGCGCTGCTCGCCACATACGGCCTGCTGGGCGAGCCGGTTCCCTGGCTGCGCTCCGACGCGCGTCCTGTGCTGCTGCGCATGGAGGCAGACGTGCATGTTGATGACGTCGTTGTCGACCTCTCCGACGGCAGCCGCGCCTTCATGCAGGCCAAACTGACCGCGGGGAGCAAGGCCTTCGAGGAAACCGTCGACCAGTGGTGCCGGTCCGTCACCTCTGGTGAGTGCCGGCCGGGCGACGAGCTGCTGTTCGTGGTCGCCAAGACCACCACGACCTTCGACAGCCTGGCCGACGCCTTGACGGCCCGCCGCAGCGGCGCTTCCCTGACCGCTTCGGCAGCCAGGCGCATTGAGTGGCTGCGGCAACTGGCCGCCAGTCACGGGCTCGACGAGCCGGCGATGCAGCGACTGCTGGACGCGGCGGCGATCCGGGCCCTGGACGCCCGCGACAACGGCCCGCATGAGGCACTCGGCAGTGCCTGCCTGAATGCGGCCGTCGTTCCGGCAGGGCACGGTCAGGCAGCCTTCCGTGCCCTGCGCGCGGCCGCACGCGCACAAGCCGAGCAGCGCACCGCATCGGATCTCGCAGAATGGCGGGGCTGGCTCGCCACCGCACAACTGCCCCTCGTCGCTGACGCCGCAGGAAGCGCGGCGGCCCGGCTGGAGGCCCAGGAACAAGCAGTCGGCCGCTACCGAGAGGAATGGTCACAAAGGAAGGACGTCCTTCCTCTCGCCGACCTCGGGCTGGGGCTGACGTCCATGACCGTGCCCGGCATGACCAGAGGTCTGCGCGCGACAGCATCCGGCCAGAAGACCGGACGCGACAGACTGGCCGATACGGTGCGCCGACAGGGCCGCCTCTTCCTGGTGGGACGGCCGGGAGCGGGCAAGACGGTGGCATCCCGAGCCATCACGGCGTGCTGGGCCGGCAACGACCGGGCGCCCGTCCCGGTTTGGGTGCGCTTGCGTGATCTCACTCCTCTGCTGCCCGCCGCGGGTCCTTACCGGATCAACGCCCGTGACGTCGTCCGGGCGGCGGTGGGCGACGCGCAGCCACTACTGCATGAGGCACTGCTGGCGCGCATCGAGCAAGGCCACGCCCTCCTCGTGCTCGACGCGCTCGATGAGACCCTCGAGCGCCGTGATGCCGTCGTAGAGGCAGTAGCCGACCTTCTGGACCGCCTCCCCGAAGAGCTCGACGTGCTCGTCACCTCCCGGCACTCCTGCCTGCGCTCTGCCACACTGCTGAACCTGCCCGTCTACGAACTGCAGGCCCCTTGGCACCTGGACGACACGCTCGACCAGCTCCTGAGCGTCCTAGCCGACCGGCTTGGCGACCAAGCGGGGGCAGCCGAGTGGACGGCGCAGCGCAGGGCCCGCATTGCACACTCCCGCCGCGCCGAGCCCGATCTGTGGCGCGTGCCCCTGCTGGCCACCTTGATGGTGCTGCTCATCGCCCAGCAGCCGGCCAACACCGTCCCTTCAGGCCGAGCTACCCTCCTCAAGGAAGTGATCGACAGCAGCGTGCGCCTGTGGGAGATGCGCCGGGCGGCCTCGACGGTGCCGGACACGGCCCCTGAGGTGACAGCCGACATCCTCGTGGACTGCTTCGACGACATCGCCCGCCTGGTCGCCGCGCACGGCAGCACCCCGTGGCAGCAGGCTCACGACGCGGTCAGCATCCGACTGCAGCAACACTGGGGAAAGCCGCCCGGCACAGCATCCGCCGCGGCACGGCACATTCTGGAGCACTGGGACGCCACGGCCGGCGTGTTCCTCTCCGACGCACCACAAGGCGTCCTTACCGCCCGCACACGCCTATTCGCCGAGATCGGCGAAGCCCGCTGGGCAATGAGAAGCCCCTCGGCTCTCACGACGTGGATGAACGAGGTCGTAGTCCAACGCCCGGAGTCCGCCCGGCTTGCCGCGAGCCTGTCACCGGCGGCCGCAAGCGCCCTCATCGCCCGCGTGCTGGAAACGGGCGGTGAACTACTGGACCTGGTTCACGCCGCCAGGACGGACGGAGCTGTCTTCGACGAGACATCTCTGCACGCCTACCGACAGGCCCAACTGGAGCGTGTGCAGGCCACTCCCGATCGCTATCCACCAGCTCCGCCCCATGTCGCCTTGGATCTCAGCGAAGGGCGCTCGCCCCGCGCCGAGCTCATCGTCCGCCTCGCAAGCGAGGACCTCGACGCGAAACAGACTGATCAGCTGCTCACTGCGGCAGCCGCTATGAGCCCGCGGTTCAAGGCCGTCATCGCTGCGCTGCGCGTGCACCACCAGGCCAGCCAACGCGGCACGGAAATGACGGACAGCGAGCTCGATGTGCTTCAGGAAGCTGTCGAAGTGCTCGCAGAAGACGGTGCACGGCAAGACCCGGGACGCGTCCACGGTTCCGACGGCCTCGTACACGCCGTCGTCACCCACCTCCTGCCACGCCGGCCGGAGGCTGCCTCAGCCCTGACCCACATCTGCTCCGACATCACCTTGGACACTCTGGAATGGCTCGAGACCGAGCTCCCACGGCTGGGCCACGCCATAGTCTTCAAAGCCATCAGGCAACTTGTCGCATCAGGCACGGACGCCGTGGCGTGGCTCGCCCAGTCGGCCAAGAACGCCCAAGCCCTCTTCGAACTACTGGCAGAGCTGGAAGACGCCCCCGTCGAGCTCACGCCGAGCCAGGCCTGGCACCTGGACGAGGCAGCCGCCTTCATCGACGCTCTCGCCGTCAAGGGCTTCAACGCGATGACCCCGCCCACGGCAGCACGGCAAGAACCCGAGCTGACCCGGTGCATCCTGCGTCTCGCCCTCGATGCCTTCGGCCACGACGGGCCGCTCGTCAGCGCCCAACTGCGCAGCCTGAGACAGGAGAATCCCGGACGGCCAGATTGGGGCCTTCTGTACCTGCCCAGCACCCGCACCCCCTCAACGGCACCTGCTGCCGTCGCCCTGGACGACGACCTCATCCTCCAACTCTTGCGTCACGGCAATGCCTGGCTTGTCGCCCTCACCCTCGCCCTGACAGCCGAATCCACCAACACGAACAGCCACCTCGCCGACCGCCTGAGCGCGGAACTGCCCTCCCTGAACGCACGGACCCGCATGCAGACGGCCAAGTTCCTCGCCGGCAGATGGCCCGAACGTGCCCTACCCGATGGCGACGCCGTCGTTCGGGCCGGAGCCGGCCAAGCTCGTACAACCGCCTATGCCGACTCCCAGCGCCACCGTGACGTCCAGCCACTGCTCGCCGACCCTGATCTGCTCGTCCGTGCCCAGGCCGCCCGCTGCCTGCGCGACGTCCCTCCGGCTGACCTCCTCCTGCTCGAACAGACCCTGGCACAGCCGGCGCAGCAGTGGACCTGCCTCGACTGCGACACAGCGATCCCCGCAGACGCAGGAAAGTGCAACCGCAACCACCCGCGCCCCACACCGCACATCACGTCTGAGCGACCGCACTGACGAGGGCCAACAAGAAGCGGCTCGACAACGGGTCAGCACCTGCCTCGTGCTGCCCCTCCGAATTCCCACCAGAGGGAGGCAGAGGCACCGTCCCAGCCAGCGTTACGGCTCACGGTGCCGACACAAGCCGCTGAACCAACGACGATCAGAAACGGCCGTCGGCACGCTCCGGGCGGCCACAGCGGCCGGGTCGGAGCGCCCCTACAGGCGACAATCTCGCCCAACGAAAAATGCTCCTTTGGACGGTCAAGGGGCCTTCCGGCGCGTCGCCGCTGCCCCAGATCGGCCTCGTCTGAGCCAAGCCGACGCGTCATGCCGCGCTTGAGGTTGTCGTAGCGCGTGGCCACAGCCCGATGACGCTTGAGCCGGTTGATCCCGCACTCGACCGCGTGGCGCTCGCGGTAGTCCGCCGGGTCGAAGCGCGGCGACCGGCCGCCGCAGGAGCCGAGCTTTGGGCGGTTGCGTGCCTGGTCGGCCTTATCCGGGATGGTGCAGCGAATCCCGCGGCGGCCACAGGTAGGCGCGGTTCTTCCCGGAGGCGTACGCCTTGTCCGCCCGCACCCGGTCGGGACGAACGCGTGGTCGGCCCGGCCCGATGCGGGGCACACGAACCTTATTCAGCACGGATTCGAACTGCGGCGAGTCTCCCCACTGCCCGGCCGTCACCATGATTGTCATGGGCTTCTGGCCCTGCTCGACGGCCAGGTGCAGCTTGGTGCTGAACCCGCCGCGCGAGCGGCCCAACCCGTGATCACGAGGCTCGGCGAACACGCCGCTCGGGGGCTCCTTCTGCAGATCACCCTGCTTGCGGGCCCCGGCCGCATGCTGATGGGCGCGGCAGACCGTTGAGCCGACGTTCAGGTTCCATGTGATCGCACCGTCCGCCTCGGCCAGAGACTGGAGGCGGGTGAGGATGCGGTGCCAGGTGCCGCTGCGCTGCCATCGGCGGAAGAGGTCGTAGACCCGTTCCAGGGTCCGTACTCGGCGGGGACGTCCCGCAACGGAACACCGGTCCGGACCCGGAACCGCATGCCGTCGATCAGCTGCCGCCGAGGCCAGATGGGGGCCGTCCCTCTCTTGTGCCCTTCGGCAACAACGGCTCCAGCACCGCCCACTGCTCGTCCGTAAGATCCCCCGCCTCGTGAACCGTGATCATTCACAGCCCAAGATCCACTTTCGATACAAGGCCTAGGTGTGCTGTCCGGGGAGGTTGGTGACGCGGCTGGCTGGTGTTTGGCCGCCGATGCCGGTGTGGGGTCGGTGGTAGTTGTACCAGTGAAGCCAGTCGGGGAACGCTGCTTGTCGTTCGGCGTCTGAGGTGTAGGGCTGATGGTAGGCCCATTCCTCTAGCAGGGTGCGGTGGAAGCGTTCGACCTTGCCGTTGGTCTGTGGCCGCCAGGGCCTCGTCCAGCGGGGGCTGATGCCCAGTTGGTGGCAGGTCTGGCGCCAGGTGTTCTTCGTGTAGGCCCAGGCGTTGTCGGTCAGGACCCGTTCGACGGTGATGCCCTGGGCGGCGAACCAGGCGGTGGCCCGCTGGAGGAATGCGGCGCAGGTCGGGGCGGTCTCGTCGGGGAGGTCTTCGGTGTAGGCCAGGCGTGAGTGATCGTCCAGGGCAGTGTGCAGGTAGGCATAGCCAGTTCCCGTGCGGTTGCGTCGGCCTTCGGCACGGCCCTGGGTGCGGTGCCCGCCGCCGTCGGGGATGCGGCCGAGTTTCTTGACGTCGATGTGGACCAGTTCGCCGGGCCGGGCGCGTTCGTAGCGGCGGACGGGTTCGCCGGTGGCCCGGTCGGTGGCGGCCAGAGGCGGCAGGCCGTGCCGGACCAGGATGCGGTGGGCGGTGGAGGCGGCAATGCCGCATCGAGCGGCCAGGCGGACCGGTCCGATCCGGTGTTCGCGCCG
>NZ_JBFATL010000026.1:0-132116 GCF_040678315.1 Streptomyces sp. NPDC052721
GCCGTCGGCGGAGCCGGCCCCGGCGACGTCGAGGCACTTGCCGGCGAGGCCGGTGATCGTGCCGGTGGCGGCCTGCGCGGGGGAGGCGGCGAACAGCCCGGTGGACAGGGTGAGAGCGGCGACCGCCAGCGCGGCGGACGCGGACGCGGGGAAGGTCCTGGCTCTGGGCATGGTGGGGGCACCCTTTCGTGGGGTGGGGTGGTCGCCCGGCGAAACTAGAGGTACAGACCACTTCCGTCAAGGTGTGAAGTAAGAAGTGAGGGAAGGGAGTTGCCGCACCCGCGACCGGCGCGGACGCTGGCCGGAAGTCGGCACCCGCCGCAGCGGTGGGTCCTAAGCTCGGTAGCGCTTGACGATCTCGGTGATTCTCGGTGATCTCGGTGAAGGGGCCTGAACTGCAGTGGAGGACAAGCGCGTTGTCGTCGTGACCGGCGGCGGCTCGGGCATCGGGCAGGCCACGGCCCGGCTGCTGGCGGAGGCGGGTCACCAGGTGGTCGTCTCCGGCCGCCGGGCCGAACCCCTGGAGCGCCTCGCGCGGGAGACGGGCGCGCTGGCGCATCCGTCCGACGTCGGGGACCCCGACGCGGCCGAGGGACTGGTCCAGACGGCCCTGGCCGCGTACGGCCGGCTCGACGGGCTGGTGCTGAACGCGGGCATCGGGCGCGGCGGAGCCGTGGGCGACATGTCGCTGCGGGACTGGGACGAGGTGATGCGCACCAACGTGACCGGTCCGCTCCTCCTGCTGCGCGCCGCGATCCCGCACCTGCTGGAGTCCCGGGGAGCGGTGGTCGCCGTCGCTTCGGTGTCCGCGCTGCGCAACGGCACGAGCAACGCGCCGTACGCCACCTCCAAGGCCGCCCTGCTCCAGCTGTGCCGTTCCGTCGCCGTCGACTACGGGCGTCAGGGGGTGCGGGCCAACATCGTGTGCCCCGGGTGGGTGCGCACCGAGATGGCCGACCGGCGCATGGCGCGCTTCGCCGCGGAGGCGGGACTGCCGGGCGGCGGGGTGGAGGCCGCCTACGCGGAGGCCACCAGGCTGCTGCCGCAGGGGCGCCCGGGTGAGCCGCGGGAGGTGGCCGAGGCGATCGGCTGGCTGCTGTCCCCGGCGGCGTCGTACGTCAACGGCGCGGTGCTCACCGTGGACGGCGGCGCGACGGCCCTCGATCCCGGAACACTCGCCTTCGACTACCGGATCGCACCCCGCAGCGGCGAGACCGGCTCCGACGCTCCCCACTGACCAGGCTTCGGAACGGCTGGGGCCGGTCTTCAGCGCGGGTACGGGGCACGGAGACCGATCTCGTCCAGGGGTTCGCGGACACCGTACGGGAGCTCGTCGCGGACACCGCGCCGGAATGCCGAGGAGACCACCCCTGAGGCCGCCGGCCGGCAGGGTAGCGGTTGCCCCCTTCGGGACCGCCTACCCTTGACGCATGACCAGCAGCAGCGACCGGAGCCCGGCAGTGGACGTTCAAGGATCCAAGAGTTACGAAATCCGCACCTACGGGTGCCAGATGAACGTCCACGATTCCGAGCGATTGGCCGGGCTGCTCGAAGAGGCCGGGTACGTGCGGGCCCCCGAGGGCTCGGACGGCGACGCCGACGTTGTCGTCTTCAACACCTGCGCGGTCCGCGAGAACGCCGACAACCGGCTCTACGGCAACCTCGGCCGGCTCGCGCCGAAGAAGGCCTCGCGCCCCGGGATGCAGATCGCGGTCGGTGGCTGTCTCGCGCAGAAGGACCGGGACACCATCGTGAAGAAGGCGCCCTGGGTGGACGTCGTCTTCGGCACGCACAACATCGGCAAGCTGCCCGTCCTGCTGGAGCGCGCCCGCGTCCAGGAGGAGGCGCAGGTCGAGATCGCCGAGTCCCTGGAGGCCTTCCCCTCCACGCTGCCGACCCGCCGCGAGAGCGCCTACGCGGCCTGGGTGTCGATCTCCGTCGGCTGCAACAACACCTGCACCTTCTGCATCGTCCCGGCCCTGCGCGGCAAGGAGAAGGACCGCCGCCCCGGCGACATCCTCGCGGAGATCGAGGCGCTGGTCGGCGAGGGTGTCTCCGAGATCACACTGCTCGGCCAGAACGTCAACGCCTACGGATCCGACATCGGCGACCGCGAGGCCTTCAGCAAGCTGCTGCGCGCCTGCGGCACCATCGAGGGCCTGGAGCGGGTCCGCTTCACCTCCCCCCACCCGCGCGACTTCACCGACGACGTCATCGCCGCCATGGCCGAGACGCCGAACGTGATGCCGCAGCTGCACATGCCGCTCCAGTCCGGCTCGGACACGGTCCTGAAGGCGATGCGCCGCTCGTACCGCCAGGAGCGCTACCTGGGGATCATCGAGAAGGTGCGGGCCGCCATCCCGCACGCGGCGATCACCACCGACATCATCGTGGGCTTCCCCGGCGAGACCGAGGAGGACTTCGAGCAGACGCTGCACGTCGTCCGTGAGGCCCGCTTCGCGCAGGCCTTCACCTTCCAGTACTCCAAGCGTCCCGGCACCCCGGCCGCGACCATGGAGAACCAGATCCCCAAGGAGGTCGTCCAGGAGCGCTACGAGCGGCTGGTCGCCCTCCAGGAGGAGATCTCCTGGGAGGAGAACAAGAAGCAGGTCGGCCGCACGCTGGAGCTGATGGTCGCGGAAGGCGAGGGCCGCAAGGACGGCGCCACCCACCGTCTCTCCGGCCGCGCCCCCGACAACCGCCTCGTCCACTTCACCAAGCCGGACCAGGAGGTGCGCCCCGGCGACGTCGTCACCGTCGAGGTCACGTACGCCGCCCCGCACCACCTCCTCGCCGAGGGGCCCGTCCTCGGCGTGCGCCGCACGCGCGCGGGGGACGCCTGGGAGAAGCGCACCGCCGCGGCGGCCGCCAAGCCGGCCGGCGTCATGCTCGGTCTGCCGAAGATCGGCGTCCCGGCGCCGCTGCCGGCGACCACCGGAAGCGCCTGCGGCTGCGACTGAGGTCCTGGCACACTGCGGGGCGGGAAGGAGCACCACGTGTTGCCGTACAGCGTCGAGTTCACCGAGCGGGCCGCCCGCGTACGTGACAGCCTGCCCGCCGACCGGCGGGACGTGCTGGAGCGGGGACTGGCCATCCTGGTGACCGACCCCCGGCACAAGCTCTCCCACCCCGTCGGTGGCGACGAGGCGACCCGGGAGATCGCGCTCTCCCGCAACCTCTTCGTCGAGTACGTGATCAGCGACGGCAAGCTGGTGGTGCTCGTCCTGACGGTGATCGACCTGACGGACGTGCTGATCGAGGAGTGACACGCGCCCCGCTCGCGGGGTTACGCTGCCGATCATGCTTGTCGCCGCCGCAATCTGCCCCTGCCCACCACTGCTCGTGCCCGAGGTCGCCGCGGGTGCCGCACCGGAACTGGACGCCGCCCGCGCGGCCTGCACGGACGCGCTCGGCGTGCTCGCCGCCGCCCGCCCCGACCTGCTGGTGGTCGTCGGCACCGCCGAGGAGAGCGGACGCGGCCCGTTCCCGCAGGGCACCCCGGGCACCTTCCGCGGATTCGGGGTCGACCTGGACGTACGCCTGGGGCCGGCCGGTCACCCCGCCCCGGAGCGCCGGCTGCCGGCCTCGCTGGCCGTCGGCGCCTGGCTGCTGGAGCGGACCGGCTGGTCCGATGCCCCCATCGAGGGACTCGGCGTCGCGGACACGCTGGAGCCGGAGCGGTGCGCCGAGACCGGACGGGAGCTGGCCGGCCGGGCCGGCCGGGTGGCCCTGCTGGTGATGGGGGACGGCAGCGCCTGCCGCACGCTCAAGGCGCCGGGCTACCTGGACGAGCGGGCGGCCCCCTTCGACGCGGACGCCGCCCGGGCACTCGGCGCGGCGGACCTGGCCGCCCTGCGGGCACTGGACCCCGCCCTGGCCCACGAACTGAAGGCCGCCGGCCGCGCGCCCTGGCAGATCCTGGCCGGCGCGGCCGAGAACGCGAACCTCAGCGGAGCACTGCTGTACGAGGACGCGCCGTACGGCGTGGGGTACATGGTCGCGACCTGGTCCTGAGCCCGGGCCGAGGGGGCTGGGCGGCCGTACGACTGCTGCACGCGCGCCTGCGGGCGCTGGGCGTGCTGGGTGCGCGGGTCACGGCCCCGCCTCCTGCGCGCTGACGTACGGTCCGCTTGCGCGGGAGCGGGGCTGATCCAGGGCGCCGTCACCGCGCGGGCAGGCGGAACCCCGGCTCTCGGGGGACACCGCACGCCGCCGGGGCGCCCCGCAGGTCACGGGACGCCCCGGGCGCGTAGTCACCAGGAACGACCGTCGGCTCCTCATGAAGCCGGTGGCGGGCCCTCCGGGTGGGTCGGACGGGTCGGGGTCATCGGGTCGTGGGGCGCCGCCTCGGGGCCGCTCTTGTGCGCGAGGCGGTCCATCGCCTCCTTGGCCTTGCCCGTGCCCGCCTGGATCTTGTCGCTGTACTTGCCCTTGGTCCGCTCGTCGACGGCTTTCGCGGCCTTGTCGATCCCGTGCTGGACCTTGTCCCCGTGCTGCCGCGCGAGGTCCGACACCTTGTCCTTGGCCGGGCCCAGCTTGGCCTTCATGTTGTCCAACAGACCCATGGTCCACCTTCCCTCGCGGGACAGTTACCTGCGGGCGTCCTCGCCGGCCTCGCTGTCGGCGGCCTCGCCTGCGGACTGCTGCCGGGGGATCCCGGCACCCTCGGACGCGTCGTCCGTACCGGAGTCCGAGCGCACGGTCACGTCCTCGTGTCCGTCACCGGACGCGTCCTTCGCCTCCGCCGAACCGGTTCCCCTCGACTCCGCCGTCTCCGCCTGCTCCGCCTCGGTTTCGTCCGGCTCCGTGTCGGCGCTCACCGCCGTGGCCGGCGCCTCCGGAGTCGCCTTCGATCGGCCGAGAAGCCGTGCAAACACGCCCATATCCACTCCATACGGTACTCGTGCGGGCGAATTCCCGCGTCACCCGGTGCGTAAGGTTGCTCCGCCCGGGTCACCGCCCCCGGCGGCCCGGCGTGCGGTACCTCGCACGGGCAACGACCCGGGACGTACACCGTCACGTAACTCGTTCGAGACCTCACCGGGAGGTTTGCGAGACTGGTGCGGTGAGCAGTGCACCCCCCGCCCCCCGCGTCATCGCCGTCGTCGGACCCACCGCGGCCGGAAAGTCCGATCTCGGCGTCTTCCTGGCCCAGCAGCTCGGCGGCGAGATCGTCAACGCCGACTCCATGCAGCTGTACCGAGGGATGGACATCGGTACCGCCAAGCTGACGCGCGAGGAGCGCGGCGGCATCCCGCACCATCTGCTGGACATCTGGGACGTGACGGTCACCGCGTCGGTCGCCGAGTACCAGAAGCTGGCCCGCGCGCGGATCGACGCACTGCTCGCCGAGGGCCGCTGGCCCATCCTGGTCGGCGGATCCGGTCTGTACGTCCGGGGCGCCGTCGACAACCTGGAGTTCCCCGGCACCGACCCGGAGGTCCGGGCCCGCCTGGAGGAGGAGCTGGCGCTGCGCGGCTCGGGTGCGCTGCACGCCCGTCTGGCCGCCGCCGACCCCGAGGCCGCCCGCGCGATCCTGCCGAGCAACGGCCGCCGTATCGTCCGCGCCCTGGAAGTGATCGAGATCACCGGCCAGCCCTTCACGGCCAACCTGCCCGGTCACGACTCCGTCTACGACACCGTCCAGATCGGGGTCGACGTGGCTCGTCCGGAACTGGACGACCGCATCGCGCGTCGGGTCGACCGCATGTGGGAGGCGGGCCTCGTGGAGGAGGTGCGCACACTGGAGGCGCAGGGCCTGCGCGAGGGGCGCACGGCGTCGCGCGCGCTCGGCTACCAGCAGGTGCTCGCGGCACTCGCCGGGGAGTGCACCGAAGCGGAAGCGCGGGCCGAGACCGTCCGTGCCACCAAGCGCTTCGCGCGCCGTCAGGATTCATGGTTCAGGCGCGATCCCCGGGTGCACTGGTTGAGTGGGGCCGCGGAGGATCGCCGGGAACTTCCGCAGCAGGCCCTGGCGTTGGTCGAACGACCGGTTACAGCCTGATCACGTCATGGCATCGGGATGCGCCGCCGGTCATCGCGGCCTCGGGCGCCGTGCCATCATCGAGCTTCGATCGACCAAGTGGAGCCTAGTTGGGAGGGCGCGTGGCGATGGAGGCCGGCCCTCGCGACACCGCACGAAGCACCGAGCACGTCACCACAGAGGGTGACGATCCCCGCCGGGGCGGCCCGCGTCCTGACGGGGACCGCCCACGGGTGAACGGACTCGCCGACAGCCGTCCGCGCGAGAACGGCGTGCTCGACGCCGCTGTCCCCGACGACGGCCTCTGCGAGGACCGTCTGACGGAAACCGGTCTGTCGGGCGACCGGCTCGCCGAGGACCGGCTCTCTGGCGATCACCTTGCCGGGGAGCGTCGCACCAAGGTCCGCCTGTCCGAGGCCGGCCAGTACGACGACCGCGTGTCCGAGGCCGACCTCCCCGGTGACCGTCGCTCCGAGACCGGCCTGTCCGGCGACGGTCTCTCCGGGGACCGCCGCACCGAGGACCGCTCGACCGGAAAAGGCCTCTCCGACGACCGTCCGTCCGAGACCGGCCTCTCCGAGGACCGCTTCTCCGAGGACCCTCTCGCCGATGACGGCCCCGACGACCCCGTGGGCGGTGTGACCGCCGACGGACCGGCGCCCGAGGAGATGTACCCGAGCGGGCCGGAGGTCGAGGTCGAACTGCGCCCGCAGCGCCGGCTGCGCATCTGGCAGCTCGCCCCCATCGTGGGCCTGGCCGCCATCGGCTCCCTGATGTTCGCCTTCCCGCTCGCCTTCGACTTCGGCGACAGCGGCGCGGTCATCGCCATGCTCGGCCTGCTGATCTGCTCCTGCGCGGCGGGCTGGGGCATGATGGCCGCCCGCCGGGTGGGCTACACCTGGCCGGGACTGCCCCCGCGCGGCTCCGGCCGCCGCCCCGACTGGCGGGTGGTGCTCGGGTACGTGCTCCTGGTGGTCGTGGTCGTCGTGCTCGCGGTGTGGCGCGTCGCGCGCCTGCGCTAGACCCGCGGAGGCGGGCACTGTCGTACCCACCCCGTACGATCGAGGAATGAGCACACGGATCGCCTTCCTCAAGGGGCATGGCACCGAGAACGACTTCGTGATCGTCCCGGACCCCGAGAACGCCCTCGACCTGTCCCCGGCCGCCGTCGCCGCCCTGTGCGACCGCCGGGCGGGCATCGGAGGCGACGGCGTGCTGCACGTCGTACGGTCCGCGGCTCACCCGGAGGCCCAGGGGATGGCCGCCGAGGCCGAGTGGTTCATGGACTACCGCAACGGCGACGGCTCGGTCGCCGAGATGTGCGGCAACGGCGTCCGTGTGTTCGCGCGCTACCTCCAGCACGCCGGGCATGTGGCCGAAGGCGACCTCGCGATCGCCACGCGCGCGGGCGTGAAGACCGTCCACATCGCGAAGGACGGTGACATCACCGTCGGCATGGGCCGCGCCCGCCTCCCCGAGGGGCAGGTCACGGTCACCGTCGGTGAGCGCAGCTGGCCCGCGCGCAACGTGAACATGGGTAACCCGCACGCGGTGGCCTTCGTGGCCGACCTGGCGCACGCCGGCGACCTGTACACCGCGCCGCCGGTCAGCCCGGCGGCCACCTATCCGGACGGTGTGAACGTCGAGTTCGTGGTCGACCGCGGCGCCCGCCACGTCGCCATGCGCGTGCACGAGCGCGGCTCCGGCGAGACCCGCTCGTGCGGCACGGGCGCGTGCGCCGTCGCCGTGGCCACCGCCCGGCGGGACGGCACCGACCCGGCCGTCACCGGCACCCCGGCGACGTACACCGTCGACGTGCCCGGAGGCCGTCTCGTCATCACCGAGCGGCCCGACGGCGAGATCGAGATGACCGGCCCCGCCGTGATCGTCGCCGAGGGCGAGATCGACGCCGAGTGGCTGGCTCACGCGTTCGGCTGACCCGCGACGCTAAACCTCGTTTCCGTCGCTCGAATGGGTGATCCGTTTCACGCTCGGCGAGAGGCGGTCTGTCGCACGTGGTGGCCTCGATAGCATCAAGCACCGGCACGGACGGGGGAACGTCGCCAACCCTGAGCCGCGTACGCCCTGGGGCCCCGTCCGCCGGTCCACGAGCCGGAGGTGCCCATGAGTGCGGAGGCCACGAATCCTGCGACCGCTGGCCCGGTAGCGCCCCCAGCGCCACAAGCGCTCACAGCGTCCGTGGCGCCCGCGGCGGCGCGCAGAAAGTCCCGGCCCCGGATCGATCTGCGCCGACTGGGCCGGGCCGCGCTGCTCGGCCCAGCCGCCCGCGGCAAACTGCCCGACGCGATCAGCCATGTCGTGGAGGCGCACCGCGCCCACCACCCCGACGCCGACCTCGAACCCCTGCGCCGCGCCTACGTCCTGGCGGAGTCCTCGCACCGCGGTCAGATGCGCAAGAGCGGTGAGCCGTACATCACGCACCCCCTCGCCGTGACCCTCATCCTCGCCGAACTCGGCGCAGAGACCACCACGTTGACGGCCTCTCTGCTGCACGACACGGTCGAGGACACCGAGGTGACGCTGGACCAGGTACGGGAACAGTTCGGCGAGGAGGTTCGTTATCTGGTCGACGGCGTCACGAAACTGGAGAAGGTCGACTACGGAGCCGCCGCCGAGCCGGAGACCTTCCGCAAAATGCTCGTCGCCACCGGCAACGACGTGCGCGTGATGTCGATCAAACTCGCCGACCGCCTGCACAACATGCGCACCCTCGGGGTGATGCGCCCCGAGAAACAGGAGCGGATCGCCAAGGTCACCCGTGACGTTCTCATCCCGCTCGCCGAACGCCTCGGCGTGCAGGCCCTGAAGACCGAGCTGGAGGACCTGGTCTTCGCGATCCTCCACCCCGAGGAGTACGAGCACACCAGAGAACTCATCGCCGAGAACGCCGCCCGCCCCGGCGACCCCCTCGCCGAGGTCGCCGACGAGGTGCGCGGGGTGCTGCGCGAGTCCGGGATCCCGGCCGAAGTCCTCATCCGCCCCCGGCACTTCGTCTCCGTCCACCGCGTGGCCCGCAAACGCGGACAGCTGCGCGGCACCGACTTCGGCCGCCTGCTGGTGCTGGTGAACGAGGACGCGGACTGTTACGGCGTCCTCGGTGAACTGCACACGTGCATGACGCCGGTGGTCTCGGAGTTCAAGGACTTCATCGCCGTACCGAAGTTCAACCTCTACCAGTCCCTGCACACCGCCGTCGCCCGACCCGACGGCCAGGTGGTCGAAGTCCTCATCCGCACCCACCAGATGCACAAGGTCGCGGAGGCCGGTGTCGTGGCCCTCGGCAACCCGTACGCGCCTGCCGCCGACACCCCCCCGTCCGACGCCTCCACGGGGAACGCTTCCACGGCCCACGGCGCCGCCTCCGACGCACCGGCCGACGGTGAGCGCGTCGACCCCACCCGCCCCGGCTGGCTCTCCCGCCTCCTCGACTGGCAGCAGGCCGCCCCCGACCCCGACACCTTCTGGTCCACCCTGCGCGAGGACCTCGCCCAGGACCGCGAGATCACCGTCTACCGCCCCGACGGCGGCGCGCTCGGCCTGCCCGAGGGCGCCACCTGCGTGGACGCCGCCTACGCGCAGTACGGCGAGGACGCGCACGCCTGCATCGGCGCCCGCGTCAACGGCCGGCTGGCCACCCTCAGCACGGTCCTGCGCGACGGCGACACGGTCCAGCTCCTGATGGGCCAGGACCCGGCCTCCGAACCCTCCCGCGAGTGGCTGGAGCACGCGCACACCCCGGCCGCCCGCATCGCCATCCAGCGCTGGCTGGCGACCCACCCCGCCGGCGGCACCGACCCGGCGGACCCGGACACGCCGGGCGACAGCCGCGCCGAGGCCGTGCGGGCCGCCGCCGGGCCCACCGCCGAGCCCCGCACGGCGTCGGCACGGGCCGGGGAGGCCCTTCCGGCCGGCCCCGAGGCCACCACCGGCCGCTCCGCAGCCGCCACCACCGCCCGCCCCGCAGATCCCTCCGCCCCCCGCCCCCCGGCTGCCCCGGGCGCTGCGCCGGCGTCTCCCGCCGACGGCGCCCCCGCCGCGCGCCTCCGGCGCGCCGACGTCCTCGTGGACCGGCCCGGTGCCGCCGTACGGCTCGCCGGGTGCTGCACGCCCGTACCGCCGGACGAGATCACCGGGTTCGCGGTGCGCGGGGGAGTGGTGACCGTGCACCGCGTGGAGTGCACGGCGGTGGCGCACATGAAGAGCAGGGGGCGCGCGGAGATCGACGTGCGCTGGGGGGACACCGCCGAGTGCCGGGTCACCCTGGTCGCTGAATCGTTCGGCCGCCCCCATCTCCTCGCCGACCTCACCGAGGCGATCGCCCTGCAAGGCGTTGAGATCGTCTCCGCCACGGTCGAACCGCCCAGCCAGCAGCGGGTGCGCCACACCTACACCCTCCAGCTGCCCGACGCGGCCCACCTCCCGGCCCTGATGCGCGCCATGCGGGACGTACCGGGGGTGTACGACGTGAGGAGGGCGCAGCACCAGCCACGGGCGTCCTGACGACGGCGTCCACGGGCGTCCTGACGACGGCGTCCGGCTTACCCGTTCGGGTGGGCCGGTCGCGCGTCGCCGCCGCGGAGCGGGCAGCCACTGGTAGCGGTGGTCCATGCTGCTCACCCCCCGCTCCCGGCCCCGGACCGCCGGTCCCCGGACCACGCCCAAGGTGTCCCGGCACCGGAAGGCGGCCCTGCTCGCCTCCGCCGTCTCCGTCTGCCTCCTGGCCGCCGCGGCTCCGCCCGAACCGCTCGGCGTCGGCGACCGGCTGTTCCCGTACCTGGGCAACCCGGGCTACGACGTCACCTCGTACGACCTGTCCCTGACCTACCCCGGTACCAACGACAAGCCGCTCCAGGCCGTCACCACCATCGACGCCCGGACCACCGACGACCTGGAGCGCCTCAACCTCGACTTCGCGCACGGCACCGTGCGGTCGGTCGAGGTCGACGGACGTCCCGCGGACTTCACCAGCGCCGGCGAGGACCTGGTCGTCACCCCGGAGCAGCCCCTGGCCGAGGGCAGTCCGGTCCGGATCACCGTGCGCCACACCAGTGACCCCGTCTACGGCAAGGACCAGCAGGGCGGCTGGGTGCGCACCTCCGACGGCCTCGCCATGGCGAACCAGGCCGACGCCGCCCACCTGGTCTTCCCGTGCAACGACCACCCGTCCGACAAGGCGATGTTCACCTTCCGGATCACCGCGCCGAAGGGCTACACCGCCGTCGCCAACGGCCTGCCCGCCGGCGCCGACCGGGTCGGCACCACCACCACCTGGACCTACCGCACCCGGCACCCCATGGCCACCGAACTCGCCCAGGTCTCGATCGGCCGCTCGGCCGTGCTGCACCGCGAGGGACCCCATGGACTGCCCGTGCGTGACGTCGTACCCGCGAGCGACCGCAAGGCCCTCGAACCCTGGCTCGCGAAGACGCCCGACCAGATCGCCTGGATGGAGAGCAAGGTCGGCCGGTACCCGTTCGAGACGTACGGCCTGCTCATGGCCCAGGCCTCCACGGGCTTCGAACTGGAGACACAGACCCTCTCGCTCTTCGAGAAAGAGCTGTTCACCGAGCCCGCCTACCGCCGGTGGTACATCGAGTCGATCATGGTGCACGAGCTGTCCCACCAGTGGTTCGGGGACAGCGTCACCCCCCGCAGCTGGTCCGACGTCTGGCTCAACGAGGGCCACGCCACCTGGTACGAGGCGCTGTACGCCGAGGAGACGGCGCACCGGCCGCTGGAGGACCGGATGAAGACCGCCTACGGCTCCTCCGACCGCTGGCGCCGGGACGGCGGCCCGCCCGCCCGGCCCAAGCCGCCCGTCCCCGGCCAGAAGATCAGCATCTTCAGGCCCAGCGTCTACGAGGGCGCCGCCCTCGTGCTCTACGCCCTGAGGCAGGAGATCGGCCGGCCGGCCTTCGAGCGGCTGGAGCGGATCTGGGTCCGGGAGCACCGGGACGACACCGCCACCACCGCCGACTTCGTCCGGCTGGCCTCGGCCACCGCCGGCCGCGACCTGAGCGGCTTCTTCAAGGCCTGGCTGTACGGCGAGAAGACCCCGCCGATGCCCGGCCACCCGCACTGGAAGCGGTCTGCACCGGCCCAGCCCGCCCCGCCCCGTGTCCGGCGATGACCCCGTGACGCCCGGCGATAACCCGGTGACGAGACGTGCCGTACCGTGCGACCATCAAGGGGTGGGCGCGCACGGGACACGGGAATCTCCCGGGGTGGTCGTGCGTTGGACATCATGAGCGGTGCGGGCGACCGCCCGTCGTGCCGAGGCCGTGACGCCGACGCCGTGACGGCAGTCCCACCGACGTATCTCATCGACGTAAGGATCCAATGACCTCCTCTTCTTCCCCTTCCCAGGACACCAAGCGCCTCGCGCACGCCTATCCCGAGGGTCTTCGGGCCGATGCCCTGATGGAAGAGGACGTCGCCTGGAGCTACGAGATCGACGGCGATCGGGACGGCGACCAGTTCGACCGCTCCGAGCGCGCGGCCCTGCGCCGCGTGGTGGGCCTGTCCACCGAGCTGGAGGACGTCACCGAGGTCGAGTACCGCCAGCTCCGCCTGGAGCGGGTCGTGCTCGTCGGCGTGTGGACCACCGGCACGGCGCAGGACGCCGACAACTCCCTCGCGGAGCTGGCAGCTCTCGCGGAGACCGCGGGCGCGCTCGTGCTCGACGGCGTCATCCAGCGCCGCGACAAGCCCGACGCGGCCACCTACATCGGCTCCGGCAAGGCCGCCGAGCTGCGCGACATCGTCATCGAGACGGGCGCGGACACCGTCATCTGCGACGGTGAGCTGAGCCCCGGCCAGCTGATCCAGCTGGAGGACGTCGTCAAGGTCAAGGTCATCGACCGTACGGCCCTGATCCTGGACATCTTCGCCCAGCACGCCAAGTCCCGTGAGGGCAAGGCGCAGGTCGCGCTCGCGCAGATGCAGTACATGCTGCCGCGGCTGCGCGGCTGGGGCCAGTCGCTGTCCCGGCAGATGGGTGGCGGTCGCGGCGGCCTCGCCACGCGTGGCCCCGGTGAGACCAAGATCGAGACGGACCGGCGCCGGATCCGCGAGAAGATGGCCAAGATGCGCCGGGAGATCGCGGAGATGAAGACCGGCCGCGAGATCAAGCGCCAGGAGCGCCGGCGCAACAAGGTGCCCTCCGTCGCCATCGCCGGCTACACCAACGCCGGCAAGTCCTCCCTGCTCAACCGCCTCACGGGCGCCGGTGTCCTGGTCGAGAACGCGCTGTTCGCGACCCTGGACCCGACCGTCCGCCGGGCCGAGACCCCGAGCGGCCGGCTGTACACCCTGGCGGACACCGTCGGCTTCGTCCGGCACCTGCCGCACCACCTGGTCGAGGCGTTCCGCTCCACCATGGAGGAGGTCGGCGACTCCGACCTGATCCTGCACGTGGTGGACGGCTCGCACCCGAACCCGGAGGAGCAGCTCGCCGCCGTACGCGAGGTGATCCGGGACGTCGGCGCCACCGACGTGCCCGAGATCGTCGTGATCAACAAGGCGGACGCGGCCGACCCGCTGACCCTCCAGCGGCTGCTGCGGGTCGAGAAGCGCTCGATCGCCGTCTCGGCACGCACCGGCCAGGGCATCGAGGAGCTGCTCGGCCTGATCGACAACGAGCTGCCCCGCCCCTCGGTCGAGATCGAGGCGCTCGTGCCGTACACCCATGGCAAGCTGGTCGCCCGCGCCCACACCGAGGGCGAGGTGATCTCCGAGGAGCACACCGCGGAGGGCACCCTGCTCAAGGTCCGGGTGCACGAGGAGCTGGCGGCGGACCTCGCGCCGTACGTACCGGTCTCCGCGGCCTGACCACACCCCGTCACAAGGGCCCGCCACCCCACTGGGGTGACGGGCCCTCGTCATGCCCACCGCCTGCTCACCGTCCGGCGAACTGCTTGCTCACCGACTCGTACACGCTCTTGGCCACCTCACCCAGCCGGGGACCGGCCAGCCAGCCGGAACGCACCGGGCCGATGGACGTGTTCGACACCAGCGCGGGCTTGCCGTCCGCGCCCGCCTCCACCCAGCCGCCACCGGAGGAGCCACCGGTCATCGTGCAGCCGATCCGGTACATCGTCGGGTCGGACTGCTCGATGGAGAGCCGGCCCGGCTTGTCCTGGCACTGGTACAGCAGCTGACCGTCGTAGGGCGCCGCCGCCGGGTAGCCGGACGCCGTGATGCTCTTCACCTGGGGCACGGCAGGCGCGTCGAAGTTCACCGGCAGCGCCCCGCCGACGGTCTCCTCCAGCGACTTGCCGCCGCTGCCCTGCTCGGGCGTCACATGGATGACGGCGAAGTCGTACGACGCGCCGTCACCGCCCGTCTCGCCCCCCTTGCTGATCCACTGCTGCGAGGTCTTCGCCGCGTCGGCCCACCACACGCCGTACGGCGCGATCTCGGACCGGCTGGCGCTCTCCAGCTCGGCCGCCGACCTGCCCTGGTCGTTGTACGACGGCACGAAGGCGATGTTGCGGTACCAGCCGCCCTTCTTGCCGGCGTGCACACAGTGACCCGCCGTCCAGATGAGGTTGGACTTGCCCGGGTGCGCCGGGTCCGTCACCACCGTGGCGGAGCAGACCATGGTGCCGTCGGGGGCGTCGAAGAGCAGCTTGCCCGAGGTGGCCGCGCTGGTGTGGTACGGCGGGGTGACCGCGCGTGCCCGCACCGGCTGCGGCGTCGGGTCCGTCACGCCCTGGTCACCGGAGATGTCGTTGTCGTCGACGCCCTGGTCCGGGTCGTCGGCGTCACGCATCCGGTCCGGGTCCCACAGGCCCTTGATGATCGGGTTGATGAAGTCGTTGGCCTCGCGCAGCCAGTCGTCCCGGTTCCAGTTCTTCCAGGCGCCGTTCTTCCACTTGTCGATGTCGATCCCGTGTTCCTTGAGCCTCTGCCTCAGGTCGCCCGGGATCGTTATCTTGCCGTCGCCGGTACTCACCGCGGACGGCTTGCCGTCGGCGCTGTCGTCACCGTCGGCGCCGCATGCGGTGGCGGTCAGCGCCAGCACCGACACGAGGGCGACCGCCGTCAGCGAGGTGGAGGTTCGGCGACCGCTCCTCCCTCGCCGAGCGGTGAACGACGGCCGTATGGATCGCATGTTCTTGACTCCCCCTGCTGTGAAAGGAACTCGGCGCTTCGGCCCCGACACCGGCGGCGAACTCATGGAAGGTTCATGCCGGTCTCACGACCTTCTGGGAACGGCATCACACACTATGCCGTCGCCGTGGGGGAGTTCTGACGGGAGGGCAACGGTTCCGTCACAGGCTGCCTGAACAGGGAACGAGCGTCGGCCGGTCCGAGACCCGCCTCCTGGTCCACGGTGATCCGAGCCGGCCGATGGCCTGTCACCCGACGCCCTCCGCCGATCCGTCCACGGGTGGCTCCTGCCCACTGCGGCCGTGCGGCGGGACGCGCTGTCCGGTGTGGGGGCGGAGGGGCTCGTCCCCGTGCCGCCCGGCCAAGGATCTCCAGGCGAGCCCGTAACCGCCCGAACGGTCCGCTGTTGTAGCCGGTGGGGCCTGCTGCCAGTGTCCGGTCCCCGAGGATCAACTCGCCTTTGAGCAGCGGGGAGGACAGCGCGCCGTGGCCGTTACGGAGTCGATGGCTGGAGGCACGTCCGGCGAAGCGCGGGCCGTGCACGAGGGAATCCTCAGGCGCCAGTCGGCGCGTGAGTCCTCGGCACGCACCTATGCCCGGGCCCTGCCCATCGTGCCCGTCCGGGCGCGAGGACTCACCATCGAGGGCGCCGACGGCCGCCGTTACCTGGACTGCCTCTCCGGCGCCGGCACCCTCGCCCTCGGCCACAACCACCCGGTCGTGCTGGAAGCCATCCGCCGGGTCCTCGACTCGGGCGCCCCCCTCTCCGTCCTCGACCTCGCGACCCCCGTCAAGGACGCCTTCGTCACCGAGCTGTTCCGCACACTCCCGCCCGGCCTGGCCGACCGAGCCCGCGTCCAGTTCTGCGGACCGGCCGGCACCGACGCCGTCGAGGCCGCCCTCAAACTGGTCAGGACCGCGACCGGCCGCACCGGCATCCTCGCCTTCACCGGCGCCTACCACGGCATGACCGCCGGCGCCCTGGCCGCCTCCGGCGGTGCCCCCGACGTCCAGGTCGCCCGCCTGCCCTACCCGCAGGACTACCGCTGCCCCTTCGGCATCGGCGGCCCGCACGGCGCCGAACTCGCCGCCCGCTGGACCGAGTCCCTCCTCGACGACCCCCGATCCGGTGTCCCACTGCCGGCCGGGATGATCCTCGAACCCATCCAGGGCGAAGGCGGAGTGATCCCCGCTCCGGACGACTGGCTGCGCCGTATGCGCCGGCTCACGGCGGACCGGTCCATCCCGCTGATCGCCGACGAGGTCCAGACGGGAGTCGGCCGCACCGGCGCCTTCTGGGCGGTCGACCACAGCGGCGTCACCCCCGACGTCATGGTCCTGTCCAAGGCCATCGGCGGCAGCCTCCCGCTGGCCGTGATCGTCTACCGTGACGATCTCGACGTCTGGCAACCCGGCGCCCATGCCGGCACCTTCCGCGGCAACCAGCTCGCCATGGCCGCGGGCACCGCCACCCTCGCCTACGTCCGCGAGAACGCCCTCGCCGAACGCGCCGCCGCCCTCGGCTCCCGCATGCTGAACCAACTCGCCGAACTCACCCGCGCCTTCCCCTGCGTGGGAGACGTCCGAGGGCGCGGCCTCATGATCGGGGTCGAGCTGGTGAACCCGGACGCCGACCACACCGCTTCTCGCCCGGCACCCCTTGCCGGTGACGTCGGTGCCGTCGGTGACGCGGGTGGCGTTCCTGACGTCGGTGACAGTGGCATGGGCGGCATCAGTGGCACGGCGGCCCGGCCGGAGCCCACCCGCACGCCGCGCCCGGCCGCCCCCGAACTCGCCGCCGCAGTGCAGCGGGAGTGCCTCCAGCGCGGACTGATCGTCGAACTCGGCGGCCGGCACGCGTCCGTGGTCCGGCTGCTTCCGCCCCTCACGATCAGCGACGAACAGGCGACGGCCGTACTCGACCGGCTGACCGACGCGGTGGCGGCGGCCGCCCGCCACCACCCATCCCAACGCCCACACCAGCAACGCAAGCCCTGCCCGGCCCAGGGCGCGGGCTGAACACCACCCGCGCCGGACCCGGCCCCCGGCGCCGGCCTTCGCGCGCACACCGCTTTCCATCCTCGTTCAGCCCCCTTTCCGGGCATCCAGGCCGATGCCCACCGCCGACCACAACCGCAGAGCCATCCCGCCCCCACCGACCGCCGACCACGAAGGAACGGCGCCCGAGCGGACGACGGAACGAGCCCGCACCCCCTCACTCCAGCCTCAGAGGAGCGTCATGAACGCCACCCCCACCCCCGACGACCGGGGAGGCTCCGGCGCCCCGTCCTTCGCCGCACCGCTCACCGAGTCGGTCCCGCAGCAGAAGAACCGCGACACGCATCCCGTCCGGCGGACTGCTCCCGGAGCCGATCCGCTGGAGGACCCCGATCCCCGCGCCGCGGCCCAGGCCGCCGCCGTCGAGAACCTCCTGCGGTGCTGGGCCCGCGAGACCGGCCTCACCGCTCCCACAACCGGCAGCCTGCGCATTCCGCTGCCCGCCAGCGGCGCCACCCTGATCGCGCCGGTCCACCACTGGTCCCCGACGGGCTGGCACCGGTTCGGTCTCCCGCGCCTGGCCGACGCGCCCAGCACGGCGCCACCGATCGACGCCGTCGCCCTCGCGGCGCTCCTGGCGAGGGAATCCGCCACCGGGCCGGCCGACACCGACGCCCTCCCGCCCCGCACCGCCCCGGGCTCCGGTGACGGCACCAGTCCCACCAGCAGCACCAGTCCCACATGCACCGGCCCGCGTTCTGGCACCAGCGTCGGCGACCCAGCCGACGGCCCCGACCTCGTGGCCAGAGTCGCCGACTCCGTCCGCCGCACCGCGGCCTTCCTCCAGCACCGGCGCGAACACCCCGCCGACACCCCCGACCTCTTCCTCAGCGCCGAACAGGCCCTCCTGCTCGGACACCCGCTGCACCCGACCCCGAAGAGCCGGGAAGGCCTGACGGAAGCGGAAGCCGAGCGGTACTCACCGGAGGTGCGTGGCTCCTTCGCCCTGCACTGGCTGGCCGTCGCCCCCTCTCTCCTCGCGACCGAATCGGCCTGGACCGAGCGCGGCCGTCCCGTGCCCGCCGGCCATCTCGTCCGTCGCCTCGCCGGCACCGGGCTGCCGCTGCCCGACGGTTACACCGCCCTGCCACTGCACCCGTGGCAGGCCCGCGAGGTCCGACACCGTGCGCCCGTGGCCGCGCTGCTCGACTCCGGACTCCTCCGCGACCTCGGTCCCCTAGGTACTCCCTGGTATCCCACCTCCTCCGTACGCACCGTGCACCGGTCCGGTGCCCCCGCGATGCTCAAGCTCTCGCTGGCCCTGCGCATCACCAACTCCCGCCGCGAGAACCTCCGCAAGGAACTCCACCGCGGGGTCGAGGTGCACCGGCTCCTGCGTACCGGTCTCGCCCGCCAGTGGCACACCGCGCACCCCGGCTTCGACATCGTCCGCGACCCGGCCTGGCTCGCCGTCGACGGCCCGGACGGCCTGCCCGTGCCGGGACTCGACGTGGTGATCCGGCACAACCCGTTCACCCCGGCCGACGACGTCGGCTGCGTCGCCGGACTCGTCGCCCCTCGCCCGTTCCCCGAGCCGCCCGCCGGCACCGCGCCGCACCACCCCACGCGGCCCATGCGGTCCCGCCTGGCCCAACTCGTCGCACGCCTCGCCGCACGCACCGGCCGACCCGTCGGCGCCGTCGCCGTCGAGTGGTTCCTGCGCTACCTGGACCAGGTCGTTGGGCCCGTTCTCTGGCTGGACAGCGAGGCCGGCATCGCCCTCGAAGCGCACCAGCAGAACACGCTGGTCCTGCTGGACGGCGAAGGCTGGCCCGCCGGCGGCCGTTACCGCGACAACCAGGGGTACTACTTCCGCGAGTCGCGGCGAGCCGAACTGACCGCCCGGTTGCCCGGTATCGGCGAGCACAGTGACACCTTCGTCCCGGACGAGGTCACCGACGAACGCTTCGCCTACTACCTCGCCGTCAACAACGTGCTCGGTCTGATCGGTGCCTTCGGCTCCCAGCGCCTCGCCGACGAGCGGCTGCTGCTCGCGGCCTTCCGCCGCTTCCTCACCCGCCTCGCCTCGGGGCCCGCCCCGCTGCGCACCTCCCTGCCCGGCCGCCTGCTCGACTCACCCGTCCTGCGCTGCAAGGCCAACCTGCTGACCCGGCTGCACGGTCTCGACGAACTCGTCGGCCCGGTCGAGACCCAGTCCGTCTACGTCACCATCGCCAACCCCCTTCATTCGTGAGCGAAGTACCTCTGCGCACCACCTGAGCGGACCGCCCTCAGCGAGCCGCACACCGTCTCCCGCACATCCGAGGAACATGACCCACCTCGTTTCCTGAGAGGAGCGCGCCGTGCCCCCCACCGACGCGAGCGCCGGAACCGGCCCCGTCCCCGCCCACCCGGACAGCCCCGCCCCCCGCACGGCCACCGCGGGGCTCCGGAACTCTCCCTTCGGGCGGTTCACCGTCGAGGACGACGACCCGGACGGCGAGGACACGCTGGAGCTGTGCCTGCCCGCGGAGTACGTCGCCCTCTGCGCCGGGGCGACGACCGGCCTCCTCGGCCGACTCGCCACGTGGGGCCCGGTGGCGATCCCCGCCGGCTCCTTCCAGCTCATGCCTGTACGCCTTGATCAGGACCTCCCGCTCGTCCACCGCTGGATGAACGACCCCGCCGTCGCCGAGTTCTGGGAGCTGGCCGGGCCCCGGAACCGGACGGAGGACCACCTACGGGCGCAACTCCACGGCGACGGGCGCAGCGTGCCGTGCCTCGGCGTACTCGACGGCACCCCGATGAGCTACTGGGAGATCTACCGTGCGGACCTGGATCCACTGGCCCGTCACTATGCGGTCCGTCCGCACGACACCGGGATCCACCTCCTCGTCGGCGAGGCCGCCGACCGAGGGCGAGGGCTGGGATCCGCCCTGCTCCGAGCCGTGGCCGACCTCATTCTGGACCGGCGTCCCACGTGCGCACGTATCGTGGCGGAACCCGATCTTCGCAACACCCCCTCCATCGCCGCGTTCCTGAGCGCGGGCTTCCGGTTCGCGGCGGAGGTCGACCTGCCCGGCAAGCGGGCCGCCCTCATGATCCGGGACCGAGTCCTGCGCGATGTGCTGTAGCGCCTCGTGACCGTGCGCTCACAGATGGATACGAGTGGCGGATCCGTGGTGTTCCCGCGTCGAAGTAAAAGTTCGTGGGCGACCGCACCGCCCCGACGCCGGGACCGTTGCGACCCGGTGCCGACCATCAGCCCCCGTCCGCCCCAGCCCCGACGCAGAAGCCCCGGACCCGCTCCCCACCCCACCCAAGGAGCCCCGCTCGTGAGCCCTCCCTCGACCCTCGCCACGACCCCCCGTTTGTCAGTGCAGGGTCGTAGGGTGGTCGGGCTATGACGAAGCCCTCCCTCCCCGAACTCCTGCATGCCGCCGTCGCAGCCGTCGGCGGCACGGAGCGCCCCGGCCAGGTGACCATGGCCGAAGCGGTCGCCGAGGCGATCGACGACGGATCCCATCTGCTGGTCCAGGCCGGCACCGGCACCGGAAAGTCGCTCGGCTATCTCGTGCCCGCACTCGCGCACGGGGAACGGGTGGTCGTCGCGACGGCCACGCTCGCCCTGCAGCGCCAGCTCGTCGAACGGGATCTGCCGCGCACGGTCGACGCCCTGCACCCGCTGCTGCGCCGCCGCCCGGAGTTCGCGATGCTCAAGGGCAGGTCGAACTACCTGTGCCTGCACCGCTTGCACGAGGGCATGCCGCAGGACGAGGAGGAGGGGCTCTTCGACCAGTTCGAGGCCGCAGCGCCCACCAGCAAGCTGGGCCAGGATCTGCTGAGACTGCGGGACTGGGCCGACGAGACGGAGAACGGCGACCGGGACGATCTCACGCCGGGCGTCTCGGACCGTGCCTGGGCTCAGGTCTCCGTGTCGTCGCGGGAGTGCCTGGGCGCGTCGAAGTGCGCGTACGGCGCCGAGTGCTTCGCGGAGATGGCCCGTGAGCGGGCCAAGCTCGCCGAGGTGGTGGTCACGAATCACGCGCTGCTGGCCATCGACGCCATCGAGGGTGCCCCGGTGTTGCCCCAGCACGAGGTGCTGATCGTGGACGAGGCGCATGAACTTGTCTCCCGTGTCACCGGCGTCGCCACCGGCGAACTCACGCCCGGCCAGGTCAACCGCGCGGTGCGCCGTGCCGCCAAGCTGGTCAACGAGAAGGCCGCCGATCAGCTCCAGACCGCCGCCGAAGGCTTCGAGCGGCTTATGGAACTCGCGCTGCCGGGCCGCCTGGAGGAGATCCCGGAAGATCTCGCCTATGCGCTGATGGCGCTGCGGGACGCCGCCCGCACGGTGATCTCCGCGATCGGTGCGACGCGCGACAAGTCCGTCCAGGACGAGGACGCGGTCCGCAAGCAGGCGCTGGCTTCGGTGGAGACGGTGCACGACGTGGCGGAGCGGGTCGTGAACGGCTCGGAGTGGGACGTCGTCTGGTACGAGCGGCACGACCGCTTCGGCGCGTCCCTCCGTGTCGCCCCGATGTCGGTCTCCGGTCTGCTCAGGGAGAAGCTGTTCGCCGACCGGACCGTGGTCCTCACCTCGGCGACGCTCAAGCTGGGCGGCGACTTCAACGGCGTCGGCGCCTCCCTGGGGCTCGGCCCGGAGGGCGTGGAGGGCGAGGACCTGCCGAAGTGGAAGGGCGTCGACGTCGGCTCGCCCTTCGACTACCGCAAACAGGGCATCCTGTACGTCGCCAAGCATCTGGCGCGCCCCGCGCGTGACGGCGAGCGCTCCGACATGCTGGACGAGCTGACCGAGCTGATCCAGGCGGCCGGCGGGCGCACCCTCGGCCTGTTCTCGTCCATGCGGGCCGCTCAGCTCGCCGCGGAGGAGCTGCGTTCCCGGATCCCCGAGTTCCCGATCCTGCTCCAGGGCGAGGAGACGCTCGGCGAACTGATCAAGAACTTCGCGGCCGACCCGAAGACGTGTCTCTTCGGCACGCTGTCGCTGTGGCAGGGCGTCGACGTACCGGGCACCAGCTGCCAGCTGGTCGTCATGGACAAGATCCCGTTCCCGCGCCCCGACGATCCGCTGATGAGCGCACGCCAGAAGGCGGTGGAGGAGGCGGGAGGCAACGGTTTCATGGCGGTGGCCGCGACCCACGCGGCGCTGCTCATGGCCCAGGGCGCCGGCCGTCTCGTCCGGGCGTCCGGCGACCGGGGCGTGGTTGCCGTACTGGACCAGCGGCTGGCCACCGCGCGCTACGGCGGCTATCTGAAGGCGTCACTGCCGGACTTCTGGTACACCACGGACCGCAATCAGGTTCGCAAGTCGCTCGCGGCGATCGACGCGGTGGCGAAGCAGGCGGAGGCGCAGCCGGCGGCGGCCAAGTGATCGCGGGGTATCCCGACCGTCGCCGGTCGGGGTACCCCGCGATGCAATCCGGCCCCCACGTCGCCCGGAGACGTACATAAGGCCGCCGGGCATACGCAGGGCCCCGGAACCGGCGCAGGGGTTCCGGGGCCCGGTCAGGGAGCGGGCCGGCCGGCCCGCCCGCCGCGGCCGTCACACGCGGCGCAGCACGGCGACGACCTTGCCGAGGATGGTCGCGTCGTCGCCGGGGATCGGCTCGTAGGCCGCGTTGTGCGGGAGGAGCCATACGTGGCCGTCCTCGCGCTTGAAGCGCTTGACGGTGGCTTCGCCGTCGAGCATGGCGGCGACGATGTCGCCGTTCTCGGCGACCGGTTGGCGGCGGACGGTGACCCAGTCACCGTCGCAGATCGCGGCCTCGATCATCGAGTCGCCGACGACCTTGAGGACGAACAGTTCGCCGTCACCGACGAGCTGGCGGGGGAGGGGGAAGACGTCCTCGACGGACTCCTCCGCGAGGATCGGGCCACCGGCGGCGATGCGGCCGACCAGCGGGACGTACGACGCGGCGGGCTTGCCGGCGGTGTCCGTGGGCTGCACGCTGACGGCCTGGTCGGATCCGCGCACCTCGTACGCGCGCGGGCGGTGCGGGTCACGGCGCAGGAAGCCCTTGCGCTCCAGTGCCATCAGCTGATGGGCGACCGATGAGGTGCTGGAGAGGCCGACGGCCTGGCCGATCTCCCGCATCGACGGCGGGTAACCGCGCCGCTGTACGGAGTCCCTGATGACCTCGATCACCCGGCGCTGCCGGTCGGTGAGTCCGGAGCTGTCCGCCCGGATGCCTGGAGGTCGGCCCGGCAGGGAGCGCTTGTGTCCCTCGGGATTCGTGGCTTCGTTCATCGCGTGTACCGGCTCGACTCGGCCCATGGAGCGGTCCTGGGCGGTGATGGTGGCACTGTCTGCGGTGGTGGTCACGTCGGCCCCTCTCGATGGTCTCCCTGCTGGACAACGGTAGTTGCTTTCGAAAGGTTGCGCCAAACACACGTTCGAGTGAAAAAGTGCGTTTCGCCTGACGCGATCACGTGTCTGGGTGTATTGCTAACGCGACACTTGGCGGACAAAAGCGCCCATTGTTGTACTCTTCACCGCCGAGGCGTGCCGGCCTCGTGGGCCGTGCCCCAGTCTGCCATCCGGAACCCCGTAGTCCGGGATGCGGGGCCCTTTCTGTGCGGGAGTGCCACGCCTTCTCCCTGTGGCGCCCACGGTATCCCCGCAGGCGTCGCGGCGACACTGCTCGGCGCCCGCGTGTCCTCGCAGGCCGGCGGCGGCGCTCCGGGCCGCTCTTCCGGCGCGACACGCGTATCTGCCTCGCTGTGTGACCCAATCCCCACATCTAGTGGTTGGATGGCTACCGCAGCCCAGAAGTTGTGGTCCCCCGGTCTGAGACGCCTCGACGATCCCCTATGCTTAGGGCTGCTTCGCGGGGCCTGTGGGTCCTGTGATGCCGATGAGTCTGCTGTGAGGAGGGTTGGAGAACATGCACTGCCCCTTCTGCAGGCATCCCGACAGCCGTGTGGTCGACAGTCGTACGACCGACGACGGCACGTCCATCCGCAGGCGCCGCCAGTGCCCCGACTGCTCCCGTCGTTTCACGACCGTGGAGACGTGCTCGCTCATGGTGGTCAAGCGGTCCGGAGTCACCGAGCCCTTCAGTCGCACCAAGATCATCAACGGGGTGCGCAAGGCGTGCCAGGGGCGGCCGGTCACCGAGGACGCGCTCGCCCAGCTCGGCCAGCGGGTCGAGGAGGCGGTGCGTGCGACCGGAAGTGCCGAGCTGACCACCCACGACGTGGGTCTGGCCATACTCGGCCCGTTGCAGGAGCTCGACCTCGTCGCCTATCTGCGGTTCGCCTCCGTCTACCGGGCGTTCGACTCGCTCGAGGACTTCGAGGCCGCCATCGCGGAGCTGAGGGAGGCGACGGGAGACCCCGCCGCGGACGAGGAAGACGCGGGAGCGGGGAGCCAGGAAGACGAGCGCGGGCCCGGCAGGACCACTCAGGTCCCCGTGCCCGCCCGCGCCGCCGACTGACCGAAGGGCCGGAAGCCGGGAGGAGACCCGGGTTCCGGCCGGCAGGCGGCGAACGAAGACCTGTTGCGGGTGGCAGCTGAGGGCGCCCGCAACGCAAGACGGAAACACGTGCCCATGGGAACAAATGGGCACTTCAGGGCGTTTTTGCCCGTACAGGGAGGCGGCATGACAGAGACGGCGAGTGGTCCGGCACGAGGTTCCCGAGCCAAGGGCGCCAAGGCCACCAAGGGACTGCGTATCGAGCGCATCCACACCACCCCCGGAGTGCACCCGTACGACGAGGTGTCGTGGGAGCGCCGTGACGTCGTCATGACCAACTGGCGCGACGGCTCGGTCAACTTCGAGCAGCGTGGCGTCGAGTTCCCCGACTTCTGGTCGGTGAACGCGGTCAACATCGTCACCAGCAAGTACTTCCGGGGCGCCGTCGGCACCCCGCAGCGCGAGACCAGCCTCAAGCAGCTGATCGACCGCATCGTGAAGACGTACCGGAAGGCCGGTGAGGACTACAAGTACTTCGCCTCGCCCGCCGACGCCGAGATCTTCGAGCACGAGCTGGCGTACGCCCTCCTGCACCAGATCTTCAGCTTCAACAGCCCCGTCTGGTTCAACGTCGGCACCCCGCAGCCCCAGCAGGTCTCCGCCTGCTTCATCCTGTCCGTCGACGACTCCATGGAGTCGATCCTCGACTGGTACAAGGAAGAGGGCATGATCTTCAAGGGCGGCTCCGGCGCCGGCCTGAACCTCTCCCGCATCCGCTCCTCCAAGGAGCTGCTCTCCTCCGGCGGCAACGCCTCCGGCCCGGTCTCCTTCATGCGCGGCGCCGACGCCTCCGCCGGCACCATCAAGTCCGGTGGTGCCACCCGCCGCGCCGCCAAGATGGTCGTTCTCGACGTCGACCACCCCGACATCGAGGACTTCATCGAGACCAAGGTCAAGGAAGAGGAGAAGATCCGCGTCCTGCGTGACGCGGGCTTCGACATGGACCTGGGCGGCGACGACATCACGTCCGTCCAGTACCAGAACGCCAACAACTCGGTCCGTGTGAACGACGAGTTCATGAAGGCGGTCGAGAACGGCGGCAAGTTCGGCCTGCGCGCCCGTATGACCGGTGAGGTCATCGAAGAGGTCGAGGCCAAGGCCCTGTTCCGCAAGATCGCCGAGGCCGCCTGGGCCTGCGCCGACCCGGGCATCCAGTACGACGACACCATCAACAACTGGCACACCTGCCCCGAGTCCGGCCGGATCACCGCGTCGAACCCGTGCAGCGAGTACATGCACCTGGACAACACGTCCTGCAACCTGGCCTCGCTGAACCTGATGAAGTTCCTGAAGGACGACGGCAAGGGCAACCAGTCCTTCGAGACCGAGCGCTTCCAGAAGGTCGTCGAGCTGGTCATCACCGCGATGGACATCTCGATCTGCTTCGCGGACTTCCCGACCCAGAAGATCGGCGAGAACACGCGCGCGTTCCGCCAGCTCGGCATCGGCTACGCCAACCTCGGCGCCCTGCTGATGGCCACCGGCCACGCCTACGACTCCGACGGCGGCCGCGCCCTGGCCGGCGCCATCACCTCCCTGATGACGGGTACGGCCTACCGCCGCTCCGCCGAGCTGGCCGCGGTCGTCGGCACGTACGACGGCTACGCCCGCAACGCCGACGCCCACAACCGCGTCATGAAGCAGCACGCCGACGCCAACGGCACGGCCGTCCGCATGGACGACCTGGACACCCCGGTGTGGGCCGCCGCCACGGAGGCCTGGCAGGACGTCCTGCGTCTCGGCGAGAAGAACGGTTTCCGTAACTCCCAGGCGTCCGTCCTCGCGCCGACCGGCACCATCGGTCTCGCGATGTCCTGCGACACCACCGGTGTCGAGCCCGACCTGGCGCTGGTGAAGTTCAAGAAGCTGGTCGGCGGCGGTTCGATGCAGATCGTCAACGGCACCGTTCCGCAGGCCCTGCGCCGCCTGGGCTACCAGGAGGAGCAGATCGAGGCGATCGTCGCCCACATCGCCGAGCACGGCAACGTGATCGACGCCCCCGGCCTCAAGCACGAGCACTACGAGGTGTTCGACTGCGCCATGGGCGAGCGCGCCATCTCCCCGATGGGTCACGTCCGCATGATGGCCGCGATCCAGCCGTGGATCTCCGGCGCCATCTCCAAGACGGTCAACATGCCGGAGACGGCGACCGTCGAGGAGGTCGAGGAGATCTACTTCGAGGCCTGGAAGCTGGGCGTCAAGGCGCTCGCGATCTACCGCGACAACTGCAAGGTCGGCCAGCCGCTCTCCGCCAAGAAGAAGGAGACGGAGAAGAAGGCCGAGGAGACCGTGGCCGTCGAGCCCAAGGTCGAGAAGGTCGTCGAGTACCGCCCGGTCCGCAAGCGCCTCCCGAAGGGACGTCCCGGCATCACCACGTCCTTCACCGTCGGCGGCGCCGAGGGCTACATGACCGCCAACTCCTACCCGGACGACGGTCTCGGCGAGGTCTTCCTGAAGATGTCCAAGCAGGGCTCGACCCTCGCGGGCATGATGGACGCCTTCTCCATCGCCGTCTCCGTCGGTCTGCAGTACGGCGTGCCGCTGGAGACGTACGTCTCGAAGTTCACCAACATGCGCTTCGAGCCGGCCGGTATGACGGACGACCCGGACGTGCGGATGGCGCAGTCGATCGTCGACTACATCTTCCGCCGCCTGGCGCTGGACTTCCTGCCCTTCGAGACCCGCTCCGCGCTCGGCATCCACTCCGCCGAGGAGCGTCAGCGGCACCTGGAGACCGGTTCCTACGAGCCGGCCGAGGACGAGGTCGACGTCGAGGGCCTGGCCCAGTCGGCCCCGCGCGCCCAGGAGCTGAAGGCGGTCGCCACGCCGAAGGCAGAGGCCGAGGCGGCCAAGCCCGCGCCGCGGCAGGCGCACACCAGCGCCGAGCTGGTGGAGATGCAGCTGGGCATCCAGGCCGACGCCCCGCTCTGCTTCTCCTGCGGTACGAAGATGCAGCGGGCCGGTTCCTGCTACATCTGCGAGGGCTGCGGCTCGACCAGCGGCTGCAGCTGATGACACACCGTTCCTGAAGTAAGGGGCGCCGGCCCATGGCCGGCGCCCCTTACTCGTACGGCCCCCGGACCCTCAGGACGGGTGTGCCCTGCCCATCACCCGGGTGAAGGTGGCCGGGTCCTCGTCGAAGCCATGCACGCCGGGACGGAACGTCCACTCCTGCGAGCCGTCCCGGACGAACTCGGCGATCGTCGCGGCCGTCGACCCGAGGACCGACGCGAAGCCGTCCTCGGCGAGCACGGTGTACCCCTCACGGATGCGTACGGCGGGATTCAGTACGTGGGCGAACGTCTTGTGCCCGGGCCGCTGTTGGATGACGACACCCACCACCACGCGCGCGTAGCGGTCGCTGAGGCGGTCCAGTTCGAGTGTCATGACCTCGTCCCAGCCGAAGCCCTTGCCGTCCGTGCTGTCGCGGTTGAGGAGGATCGTGCCGTCCGGCGAGCGGCTGTCGAAGTGCACCAGATAGGCCGGATCCCCGTACGGGTCGCCCGACAGGAACGTCGCGGCGACGATGTCCAGATCAGTCGGCGGCCGACCCGCCGGACTGGGGTCCCACTTGAGCGCGACCTCGACCTTGCGGATTCCCTTACTGAAGCCGGTCACCAGGCTTTCCCTTCCCCCTGTGGCTCGGTCGACCCCAACTCCCCATCGGCCGGGGTTCCTTGCCGCCCATCGTCCCACGCGCGCGGGGGCGCGTGCGCGGGCGATCTCCGCCGGAGCGTGACCGACGCCACGCCCGGTGGCCTTACGATGGCGCGGTGCTGGTCAAGTGGATTCGCTGCACCGTGGTGGACCGCCGGGGGTTCGAGCGGGGACAGCGAAAATGGGCGGGGCTTCTGGGGGAGCCGGGTTTTCGGGGACAGGGCGGGGGCTGGAGCCGGCGGCGGGCGGGGGTGGCACACATCTTCACCTTCTGGGAGAGCCGTGCCTTCTACGACTCCTTCATGGCCCGTTCCCACGACCGCCTGGCCGCCGCCCAGTCCGGCACCTTCAAGGACGCCCAGGTCAAGTTGTTCGAGTACCGCTTCGACGTGAAGACGGGCTTCGAGCCCCGGTTCACCGACGCCGATCTGATCCGCGTGGCGCTGTGCCGGGTCCATGAGGAGCGCGTCGAGCACTTCACGCTCATGCAGGAGAAGGTCTGGAATCCCGCGATGGCGGGTTCGCCCGGCATGATCCGCGGCATGTTCGCGGAGGCTCCGGAGCAGGAGTTCCTGATCCTGTCGATGTGGCGGTCGGCGGCCGAACACGGAAAGTACCGCACGGAGCGTGTGGAGCGCCTCGCCCTGCGTGCGCAGACCGAGGCGGACGTCGCGGCGCTCTCCGGCGACATCGTCGACCTGGAGCCGTCCTGGACGGTCTGACGTGGTGGCCCGACAAACCAACGCACTGCTGCAAAACACCCCGCTACGGCGGGTCGGGAATGCGGGCCCCGGACACGGTATGCGTGTGACCTACGCCGTACAGGGCCCCTTTGAGTGCTCGACTCTCCGCGGTTCGAACTAGGGTTTTGGCATGGCACGACCACGGCGCATCGTCCTTGTCCGGCACGGCGAGTCCACGGGCAACGTCGACGACTCCGTGTACGAGCGCGAGCCCGACCACGCCCTCGCGCTGACCGAGCGCGGCTGGCGGCAGGCCGAGGAGACCGGCAAGCGGCTCCGCGAGATCTTCGGCCGGGAACGCGTCAGCGTGTACGTCTCCCCGTACCGCCGCACCCACGAGACGCTCCGCGCCTTCCACCTCGACCCCGATCTCATACGCGTCCGGGAGGAACCCAGACTGCGCGAGCAGGACTGGGGCAACTGGCAGGAGCGCGACGACGTACGCCTGCAGAAGGCCTACCGCGACGCGTACGGCCACTTCTTCTTCCGGTTCCCGCAGGGCGAGTCCGGCGCCGACGTGTACGACCGGGTCGGCGGCTTCCTGGAGAGCCTCTTCCGCAGCTTCGAGGCCCCCGACCACCCGCCGAACGTTCTTCTGGTGACCCACGGGCTGGCGATGCGGCTGTTCTGCATGCGCTGGTTCCACTGGACGGTCGCGGAATTCGAGTCGCTGTCCAACCCCGGGAACGCCGAGATGCGGATGCTCGTTCTGGGAGAGGACGGCCGGTACACACTCGACCGGCCCTTCGAGCGCTGGCGGGAACCGGTGCGGTACTGGGCGAACGGATAGAGTGGCAGGGCGATGACCGCTGACTCCTCTTCCCTCGTACGCCTGGAACGCGCCCTGGCGAGCCTGCGCGGACTGGCCGTGGGGGACGCGCTGGGCTCCCAGTTCTTCGTTCCCGTGAACTACCCCCTGCTGAAGCGCCGCGAGCTGCCCGCGGGCCCCTGGCAGTGGACGGACGACACCGAGATGGCCTGCTCCGTGGTCGCCGTTCTCGCCACCCATCACCGCATCGACCAGGACGCGCTCGCCCGCTCCTTCGCCGAGCACCACGACTTCGACCGGGGCTACGGCCCCGCGGTCAACCGGCTGCTGCGCCTCGTCCGGGAGGGCGAGGACTGGCGCCCGCTGGCCGCCGGGCTCTTCAACGGCCAGGGGTCCTGGGGCAACGGAGCGGCGATGCGGATCGCGCCGCTGGGTGCCTGGTACGCGGGCGACCCCGAGCAGGCGACCCACCAGGCGGAGATCTCGGCCTACACGACGCACCAGCACCGGGAGGCCGTGGTCGGGGCCATGGCCGTGGCCGCGGCGGCAGCCATGGTGGGCTCGCCCGACGGTCCGCCCGCCCCGGAGGCACTGCTCGACGGCGTCATCGCGCTTGTCCCGAAGAGCGCGGTCGGCCAGGGTCTGCGCCGCGCCCGCGACATGCTCGACTACGGCGACGCCGCCACCGTGGCCGCCGTCCTCGGCTGCGGGCGCCGTACGACGGCCCATGACACCGTTCCCTTCGCCCTCTGGTCCGCCGCCCGTTCTCTCGGTGACTTCGCATCGGCGTTCTGGACCACTGCCCAGGCGGGCGGGGACGTCGACACGACCTGCGCGATCGTGGGGGGCGTGCTGGCCGCAGGCAAGGCCGGGAAGCCGCCCGCGGAGTGGGTGCGACACACCGAGGACCTGCCGGACTGGGTGCCCACGGGGGGCTGACGGTCGTCGTCGGATGCCTTCCGCCGGCGTTCCGCTGGTATATGGCGGTGGCGAGCAGAAACTCTCCGTGCGTGTCGGGAACTCTGCGTGACCGTCGCCCGTTCTTCCGGTATCCGCCGTCCAGGCCGTCTGCGGTCGGGGTGCATGCGGAGCCGTGACGAGGAGGAACGGAGGAGTGGGGAGATGGCAATCGTCTCGCCGGTGCCGGTGCCGGTGCCGGAGCTGCTTCCGGCTCTGTTCTTCCTCTTTCTCGGCTTGTCCAGGGCGCTGGTGGCCGTGGTGCGGCCGACCGGATCCCCGCGTGCGCCGTCGGTCCCCCGGCGACGGTCCGGTCGGCCGCGGTATCGCGCGGCTCGGCCTGGATCAGCCGAGGTGCGGTCCCGCCGTGCCCGCGAGGGAGTCGAGGTCGTCCTTGCGCACCCTGAGCACCAGCCAAGCGGTGAGGAACGCGAGCGCGGCCATCGCCGCGGCCGGTATGAAGGCCGTGGAGATGCCATGGGCGAGCACGTCGTGGCCCCAGGGCGCGGGCAGCTGGCGCGTCTTGGCGAACTCCGCCTTCTGCTCCGGCGAGGCGTCGGCGAGGAATTTCGGCAGCTGCTTCTTCGCCTCGTCCGTGCTGGCCGATCCGAAGACGGTCGTCAGGATGGACAGCCCGAGCGAACCGCCGACCTGCTGCATCGCGTTGAGCAGACCGGAAGCCGCTCCCGCCTCGTGGGGGGCGACACCCGACACGGCGGTGACGGTGGCCGTCACGAAGTTCAGGCCCATGCCGAAGCCGAACACCAGCATGGGACCCAGCACCCCGCCCACGTAGGTGCTGTCGGGGCGGATGAAGGTCTGCCAGACCAACCCGATGACCACCAGCGCGGAACCGCCCATCATGAACGGCTTGGGGCCGAGCACCGGCAGGAGGCGCTGGGACAGGCCCGCCCCCACCGCGATCGCGGCGGTCACGGGAAGGAAGGCGAGACCGGCCTTGATGGCGCTGTAGCCGAGCACGTTCTGCACGAACAGCACGATGTAGAAGAACATGCCGAACATCGCCGCGGCCAGGCTCAGCATGATCACGTACGTGCCCCAGCGGTTCCGGTCGGCGAACATCCTGAGCGGGGTGATCGGCTCCTTCGCCCGCATCTCGGTGAAGACGAAGGCGAACAGGAGGACCACTGCCGCGCCGAAGGAGCCCAGGGTGAGGCCGTCCCGCCAGCCGTCCTCCGCGGCGCGTATGAACCCGTACACCAGCGACGCCATGCCGAGCGTGGAGGTCAGCGCGCCGGTGAGGTCGAAGCGTCCGGGATGCCGCTCGGACTCGTTGATGTACAGCGGTGCGAGCGAGGCGATCAGCACACCGATGGGCACGTTGACGAACAGCACCCACCGCCAGTCGAGCCAGTCGGTGAGCATGCCGCCCGCGAGCAGGCCGATGGCGCCACCGCCTGCGGATACGGCGGCGAAGACGCCGAAGGCCCGGTTCCGTTCGGGTCCTTCGGGGAAGGTCGTGGTGATCAGAGCCAGCGAGGTGGGCGATGCGATCGCCCCACCCACGCCCTGCAGGGCCCGTGCGGCCAGCAGTTGCCAGGGTTCCTGGGCCAGACCGCCCAGCAGCGAGGCGAAGGTGAACAGCAGGATGCCGGCCATGAACACCCGGCGGCGGCCGAGGATGTCACCGGCCCGCGCCCCGAGCAGCAGCAGACCTCCGAACGTGAGTGTGTAGGCGCTGACCACCCAAGTCAGGTCCGTGGTGCTGAACTTGAGGGCCTCTTGAATGTGTGGGAGCGCGATATTCACAATCGTCGCGTCGAGTACCACCATGAGTTGGCAAGCCGCGATGACGGTGAGTGCGATACCGGGATGCCCCTCCCGGCGGGCCGCGCCCGGTTTCTGGTCGTCCTTGAGGAGCTGAGAGGTCGTCACTGTGGGTCCCCCATAAAGACTTTAGTGAACGCTCGCGTTCACTTTCGCGTCCACGGTAGTGAGTCCCCGACAGTGAACGCAAGCGTTCACTTAATCGTGCGCCACGTCCCGCGTCCCCCCGTTGCTGCGGCGCGGCGCCACCCCCCGAACCCCCGCTCCCCTTGCATGCTGGAGAAACGCAGATGGTTACCTCGCGCTGGACGGCCGCCCCTGACCGGACGGCTTCACCTCGTCGGCGCGGTGCGGTACTGGAGCGCGCGATCCTGGACGCCACTCTGGAGCAGCTCAGCACGGTCGGCTGGAAGGGGCTGACCATGGAGGGCGTGGCGGCCGGCGCCCAGACAGGCAAGGCCGCGGTCTACCGCCGCTGGCCCTCCAAGGAGGATCTGGTCGCCGACGCCCTGGTGTCCGGACTGCCCCGGGTGGAGAAGGCCCCGGACCTCGGGAGCGTGCGCGAGGACCTGCTCACCCTGTGCCGGCAGGTACGGCAGATCATGTACTCGCGGCCCGGCGTCGCGCTGCGTTCAGTGATTCACGAGTGCGATCACATGCAAGTGGAGCGCTTCGAGAGGGTGATCTTCGGGACTGTGGTGGAGCCGACCGTCAAGCTGCTCCGCGAGGTCATCACTCGTGGAATAGAGCGAGGGGAGGTCCGCTCGGACGCGGCCAACGGATACGTCTTCGATGTCATCCCGGCCATGATGATGTACCGATCGAAGATGTGCGCGAGCGAATGGAGCGATCCGGATCTCGAAGAGATGATCGACCAGTTGATGCTCCCGCTCCTGCGGCCCTACCGGACCTGATCCGCCGCGTCGGCACTCCCGGTGCCGGCCGGACGACCGGGGTGTCGCGAGGCGATCCCCGCGGCGTACGCTAAGGGCGCCATGCCGTACGAACCACCTACTCACACCGTCGAGCGCTCCCTGCGCGCCACGACCGGAGCGAAGGTCATTGCCGGTGTCGACGAGGTGGGGCGCGGCGCCTGGGCCGGGCCCGTCACCGTCTGCGCGGCGATCACCGGACTCCGTCGACCGCCCGAGGGGCTGACAGACTCCAAGCTGCTGACGGTCAAGCGGCGCACGGAACTCGCCCTGACCCTGCAGTCATGGGTGACGGCCTACGCGCTGGGGCATGCTTCCCCGGAGGAGATCGACGACCTGGGGATGACTGCCGCGCTGCGGCTCGCAGCGGTCCGCGCCCTGGACGCCCTGCCGGTCCGCCCCGACGCCGTGATCCTCGACGGGAAGCACGACTACCTGGGCGACCCCTGGCAGGTGCGCACGGTGATCAAGGGTGATCGGTCGTGTGTGGCCGTCGCGGCGGCGTCGGTGATCGCCAAGGTCCAGCGCGACAAAATGATGGCCGAACTGGGTATCGACCATGCAGACTTCGGATTCGCGGACAACGCCGGGTATCCGTCGCCCGTGCACAAGGCCGCACTGGAGGAGTGGGGGCCCACCCCGCACCACCGATTGTCGTGGGCGTATCTTGATGCGTTGCCTCAGTGGCGGCACCTCAAGAAGGTCCGCAGCTGGGCGGACGGAAGCGTTCCGGAAATCGAGGGTCAGCTCGCTCTCGAATTCTGACGGTTCCGCTCGCACTGATGTGCCACCCGGTCATCCGCGCCGCACCAACGTTTGATAAATATCAGCCCATGCCTCTCATTCCCGAGGAGCCTCAGATTCACGAGAGTGCCCAGGGTCCCCGCGCCACTCCGGCCAGCGGCCGTACCGCGCCGACCCCTCGCCCCGTACCCGGCCCCCGCCCCGCGGCTCCGTCCCGCCCCGGTCGTCCCGGCCCTCTGCGGCCCACGCCGCCGGTGCAGCGCACGCCGCGTGACGTGACTCCGGCCAAGCCCGGCCCCTCCGGCCCGGCCGCTCCCGCCGCCACCCCGGCGAGCCCGCAGATCCAGCTCATCCCGGCCTCGGCCGAGGGCGCGCTCGACGCCGCCGAGGAGGCCGTGGACCTGCTCCTGGACTCGGGCCGTGCCCCCGGCGACGTGCTCGTGATCACCACCGGTGCCCAGCACCCGTGGGCCGAGCACGAGCTGTCCTTCGGCGAGACGTCCTACTGGGCGCAGCACGACGCGGGAGACGACGTCTTCTACGCCGATGCCGCCGTGGCCTCCCGCGCCGCGTCCCGCCCGGTGGTCGTCGTGGCCGTCAACGGAGGACCCGCCTCCGCCGCTGCCACCGCCCTTCCGCTGGCCCACTCCCGGGCCGGTGCCCTGCTGATCGTCTGCGGCGACCCGCAGCAGATCAACTCGGTGCTGGGCGCCGGCGTCTGAGCCGCGTCCGGCACCTCAGGTCACCGGGGTGCCGAGGGGGCCGCTCCGGCGGAATCCGCACGGTGCGGCTTTTGGCATGCCCGCGTGCGGGCCGCGGTGGCGCTGCTGACGGAGCGGCTCTCCGAGGGACCCACGGGAGCGGCGCACGGATGACCCGGCCGCCTGATCCGGGTCGTCACAGCGGCGGGCGCATGCCGGGCCGGACGACGCGTTCCGCCTGTGCGGCCGTGAACGAGGCCGAGGCGACCGCGGCGGGGCCGCTCCCGGAGTTGGTCCGGCTGGAATGGATCTCGTACCCCCGGACCAGCGCGCGAGCCCGCGTGTGTTCTCGGCACCGCTCGCGACAGACGACGGCGCGGCTCGGGCAGAGCGCACTGGGCACCGGCTACCGGCTGGCCGTGTGCTTTGCGCAGCCCGGCCGGCCGTTCCGTTTGTGCGGACCGGCTGGTTGTGGTGCTCGTGCAGCCCGGTCGGTGGCGCAGATCGGGCAACCCGGCTGTCGTACCGTTCGCGCCGTTCGTACAGTCCGGTAGGCGGCACGTACCGTCCTACCGCCCGCGCCGCACTGTTCGGCGAACTCAGCGAGCCGCAGCCCGGCGCAGCACCTCGGAGACCGGGCCACCGGTGCGCGGTACGAGCGGTGGGGCCTCCGCCGTGGCGAAGGGCTCAGGCGCCGAGTGCGCGTTGGGCCGGCGTCCGCCGCGCCCCTCGCCGAGCACCTGCCAGCCGTCATGCGTCAGCGTAATGTACGCCCCGCAGCGCAGCCCGTGCAGTGTGCAGGCATCGCGCAGTCCCCACATCCAGGCGCCGTCCTCCTCGGTCCAACGCGCGTCGCCCTCACGGCAGTAGAGCAGGACGGCCGTGCGCACGGGGGTGCGGCGGCGCAGGTCGTGCGGAATCACCCGGCGCAGCTGGGCCAGCAGCGCGTTGCGGAACATCCAGCCGTCGGCGGCGGCCGGACGGCGCGTGAACGAGGCGCTGGCGCGCAGTCGCTCGTCCGGGTCGAGAACCGCCACGATCGCCGTGAGCGGCTTGGGGTGATGGCGGGCATGCAGCCCGCTGACGACCTCACGGGGGTTGCGCAGCAGAGGGATTCCGGCAGCGGCCCACTCGGCCGGCTCGAGCAGGCGACTGGCGGAAGCGGCGGACGTGGACGTCGACAACGAGGCCGCCGAGGACGAGGCGAATCCGAAGGTCACGTTCCTCCCTTCGGCTACGCGCCCACACTGCGGGCGAGGTCGGATTCGGGGGAGCGCGCACCGCAGCGGAGCCCAACCGGATCACGGACGAACCGTGCGGGGAGCGGACCTCAATTCTTCCTGTCGAACTTGGCTGCGGCAACGAGCAATTGGCACCGCCGACTGTTATCTGGTGGTGCGTGGCTTATATCCTTACCCAAAGGTCCGGCTGATGACGCCTGAGGTGCCCGGTCGCCGCCTGCCGGGCCACCGTGAGGGGCTGCGCGGTCGTCCCTGAGCTGTGGAGTCCGGCGGCGGCACGCCGCTCAGCCCGGGGAGGCGAGAGCGGGCGGCGGCACGTCGGTCATCTTCGGATGGCGAGAATCGGTGGCGACGCCTCGCTCCCCCCTGGACGGCGAGACGTCATGGCGGCACGTCGGTCATCCCCGGGCGGCGAGAAGCGGTCGCGACACCTCTGTCACCCCTGAACGGCGAGGACCAGCGGAAGCACTCCGCGCGCCCCGGACTTCCGGAGCAGGCGCGCCGCGACCGCGAGCGTCCAGCCCGTCTCCGTGAAGTCGTCGACCAGCAGCACCGGGCCGTTCGCCTCGGCGAGTGCCGACGCCAGGTCGGGCAGCACCGTCAACGCGCCGTCGAGGACCTTCAGCCGCTGCGCGCTGTTGCTGCGTGGTGAGCGGGGAGCGTCCCCGGCGTACTCCACGGAGCCGAGCAGGGGGAGTCTGCCGACCTCGGCGATCCGGGCGCCCAGGGAGTGGATCAGCCGGGGCCGGCTGCGCGAGGCCACGGTGACGACGCCCACCGGCCGGGGCGGGGCGTCGGACGCACCGGAGGCCCAACCGCCGGGACCTCGGGCCCAGTCGGCCAGGACGTCCACCACAGCATGCGCCACGTCGTCGGGCACCGTGGCGTCCGGCGTCTGGGGCGCGAGCAGCGGACGCAGCCGGTTGCCCCAGCCGATGTCCGACAGCCGCCCCAGCGCCCGCCCGGGGGAGGCCTGTTCCCCGGCCGGGATGCGTCCCTTGAGGTCGATGCCGATGGCCGGGAGGCCGGTCGGCCACATGCGGCGGGGCTCCACTTCCACTCCGGCCCGGCCCAGGTCGCTCCGCGCGGCGTCGAGGGCCGCCGGGGACAGACCGGAGGTGAAGCGCGGTCCGGCACAGTTGTCGCAGCGGCCACAGGGTTTGGCGCCCTCGTCGTCCAGCTGTCGCTGCAGGAACATCATCCGGCACTCGGTGGTGGTCGCGTACTCGCGCATCGCCTGCTGTTCGGCCGCGCGCTGCCGGGCCACCCACGCGTAGCGTTCGGCGTCGTACGACCACGGCTGTCCGGTCGCGATCCAGCCGCCCTTGACGCGGCGCACCGCTCCGTCCACGTCGAGGACCTTCAGCATGGTCTCCAGGCGTGAGCGCCGCAGCTCGACCAGCGGTTCCAGGGCGGGCAGCGACAGGGGCCCGTCCGCCCGGGCGAGGACATCCAGGGTGCGCCGGACCAGATCCTCGGGGGGAAAGGCCAGCGAGGCGAAGTACTGCCAGATCGCCTCGTCCTCCTTGCCCGGCAGCAGCAGCACCTCCGCGTGGTCCACGCCGCGGCCGGCCCTGCCGACCTGCTGGTAGTAGGCGATGGGGGAGGAGGGCGAGCCGAGATGGACCACGAAACCGAGATCCGGCTTGTCGAAGCCCATGCCGAGCGCCGAGGTGGCGACCAGGGCCTTGACGCGGTTGGCGAGCAGGTCGTCCTCGGCCTGCTGCCGTTCCGCGTTCTCCGTCTTGCCCGTGTACGAGGCGACGGCGTGCCCGCGCTGCCGCAGGAAGGCGGTGACCTCCTCGGCGGCGGCCACGGTGAGCGTGTAGACGATGCCGGAGCCCGGCAGGTCGCCCAGATGGTCGGCGAGCCAGGCCATCCGGTGCGCGGCGTCCGGGAGCCGCAGCACGCCGAGGCTCAGACTCTCCCGGTCCAGCGGGCCGCGCAGGACCAGCGCGTCGGACGTGCCGCCCGTGCCGAGCTGCTCGGCGACGTCCGCGGTCACTCGCGCGTTGGCGGTGGCCGTGGTGGCCAGTACGGGGACCCCGGGTGGGAGGTCGCCGAGCATGGTGCGCAGCCGGCGGTAGTCCGGGCGGAAGTCGTGGCCCCAGTCGGAGATGCAGTGGGCCTCGTCCACGACGAGCAGGCCGGTGGCCGCGGACAGCTTGGGCAGGACCTGGTCGCGGAAGTCCGGGTTGTTCAGCCGCTCGGGCGAGACGAGCAACACGTCGACGCCGCCCGCCGCGATCTCGGCCTGGACGGCCTCCCACTCCTCGGTGTTGGCGGAATTGATGGTCCGGGCGTGGATACCGGCCCGGCCGGCGGCATCCACCTGGTTCCGCATGAGCGCGAGCAGCGGCGAGACGATCACCGTGGGCCCGCTTCCTCTGGCCCGCAGCAGCGAGGTCGCCACGAAGTACACCGCGGACTTGCCCCATCCCGTGCGCTGCACGACCAGGGCCCGGCGCCGGTCCGCGACCAGTGCCTCGATCGCCCGCCACTGGTCCTCGCGCAGCCGGGCCGCGCCCGTGGCATCCCCGACGAGCCGGGCGAGGACGGCGTCCGCCTGCGCCCGGAGATCCGCGTTGCTCGTGTGCTCCATGCGTCCCATACAACAGGACGGGACCGACAAACGGGCGGGCCCGGGCCGAGGCTGTGGACAACGCGGGACGGCTTTGTCGTGTCCCTGATTCGACTTATCCACAGGCTCAACCGGAATCTCAAGATCCGCGAGATCGTCGGCGCATGACGAATCACAGCGAAACCACCGGACCCTTCGAGAGCAACGACATCTCGGGGCAGGAGCCGTCGACCGCCCCGGCCGACCACATCACGCCGGTCACGCTGCGCACCCCGGCCGAGCTGGCCGACGCCCTGCCCTACCTCCTCGGCTACCGCCCGGAGGACAGCATGGTGCTCGTCGCCCTGCACGACCACGCGGGCCGCCGAGGCACGTTCGGCGGCCGGGCCCGGCTCGGCATCCCCGCGAACGAGGAGGACTGGGAGGCCGCCGCCCGGCAGCTGGCCCGCGGTCTCGTCACCGGCAGCGAGCGGCGCGGCACCCGGCCCGAGCGGATGGTGGCGTACGTCTGCCAGGAACCGGGCCCGGGAGAGTCCGGCCGGGACGTCAAACGAAGGCTGGAGAGGCTGGCCCACCTGATGCGCACCGAGTGCGGCAACCTCGACGTGCCGGTCATCGAGGCCCTGTGCATCTCCGAAGGCCGTTTCTGGTCGTACTGCTGCCCGGTCAAGGGCTGCTGCCCCGAGGACGGCTCACCGATGGGCCTTCCCGGCACATCCGTGCTCGCCGCGGCAGCCACTTATGCCGGCATCCAGGTGCGCGGCACACTGCGGGAGCTGCGCGCCAGGCTGCAGCCGTGGGAGACCACCGCCGCGCTGGAACAGGAGATCGCCCTGGACGCGGCCGGCATGAGCCTGGTGCCCCGCCTCCTGGACGAGACGGCCCGTCAGGAGGTGGCGGAGGAGACCCTTGACCTGGCCGAGCGGATCATTCGCCGCTACGGCACCGCGGCTTCGGTCTCCGGCACGCATCCTGCGGACGTGCGCGACGACAACCTCCTCGCGGACGACGAGGCGGCCACCTTGATCCTCGGGCTCCAGGACCGTACGACCCGTGACAAGGCCGCCGCCTGGATGGAAGGGGACGAGGCCGGTCCGGCGCTCCGGCTCTGGCGCGCCCTGGCCCGCCGCTGCGTGGGGCCCTACGGCGAGCACGCCGCCGCACCACTGACCCTCGCGGGCTGGGTCGCCTGGTCCATGGGGGATGAACTGGAGGCTCGGGAAGCGCTGGCCATGGCCCTGGCCGCCGATCCCGACTACCTCTTCGCCCGCCTGCTGCACCAGGCCTGCAACGAGGGGCTCGACCCCGAGGTGGTCCGTCGCTGCCTGCGCACGGAGAGCGCGCGGCGCACACCGACGGGCACCACGGAGCGAACGGGCCCGGCACCGCAAACCGCTCTCCCCGAACCCCCGCAGGCCCCGGCCCCGGCACCCGCAGCCGGCATCCAGGCGGACGACCCGAGCGCCGAGCCCCGCTCCCGGACGGGCAGGCAGCGACGACGCCGTGCGCGCAACTCGGACGGCGACGACGGCCGTCAGACGGCCCGCGCGAAGGGAGGCCGACGGAGGCCGACCGACACCCGTCCCCGGCCGTCCGCCACCGAGGCCTCCGGGCCCGGCACCCGCAGCCCGATCACCACGCGCACGCGTGCGGCGGCTACAGGCGACGCCACGACCGGTGGCGCCCCTGCGGACACCGGGCGTCCGCAGCCCGAGGAGAACGGATGAGCGCCGGCCGGTGGGAGCCCGGGCAAGCACCGACCCGTACGGGAACGGCCGCCGGCCCACCGGGCCTGAGCCGAGGCATCTGCGGACACCCCTCGCTGATCCACGTGGCCCTCCCCGGCCTCGCCATACCGGCCGCCGGCCCCGACCCGAGGAATCACGCCAGTCGGCCCAGACGCCGCGGTCGGCCTGCCGGGCCGACTTCTGGGTGGAGGACCGCGGTGGTGGACGCCCGGCCATGGCCCTCACGCCGGACGGCCGACCCGTGCCCCACCTGGCCGCCACCGCCGTCCGCGTCCTCGACAGCGGGCTGCTAGGCGCCGGCATGTTCGCCCCGGGCCTGCTCGGCAAGGTGCACACCGCACACCTCGCCCGGCTGCTCGGCACCCCGCCATGGACGAGGGCCGGGGACTGCGCGGCTCGCCACCAAGGAAGCGGTCCCCAACCCGTTCGGCCACTGGACCGGAGCCGTCCGCGTCCAGGAGACGACAGTCGCGGTCACCGGGCCGGCGGCGGCCGGATACGAGAAGGAAGCGGCCGGACTGCTGAACGGGCTGCTGGAAGCGGCGGAACACTCCGCTCACCGCCTGCCCGAGATGTGCGAGGGCGAACAGCGCTCCGCCGGCACCGCGTCCCGCCGCCTGCCGTCCGGCAGCCAGCGCCGCGGCCTCCGTGGCCCTGCTGCTCACCGCCCTCGCCGGTATCCGTCCCGACGCCCCGCCCGCACGGTCACCCTGCGCCCCGTCCGGACCGCCCCGCTCGGCGAACTGGGACTCAGCGGCCTGCGCGTATCGGGCACCCTCTTCACCGTGCGGATCAGCCGACTGGAACTGGCCATGGTGGAGGAGGCGGCGGACGGTCTGCACCTGGGAGCGTGACACCCACGGACGGGCGGTGACCTCCTACGACGCCACTGGATCGACGGACGGAGAGCCGGTTCCGCGCCCGTACCGGAACGAAGCGGAATCACCACCGGTGCGACCGGCGAAGGGAGTGTTTATCGTCAGGAAGACGACTATGATCGCGGCATGCCCTACGACCCGTCAGCCTTTCCGCCCTTCGCTGTCACCGTGGACCTGGTCGTGCTGACCGTACGCCGCCATTCCCTGTGCGCGCTGGCGGTCCGCAGGGGCGAGCCCCCGTTCCAGGGGCGCTGGGCACTGCCCGGCGGCTTCGTACGGGCCGACGAGGATCTGTCCCAGGCGGCGGCGCGCGAGCTGGCCGAGGAGACCGGGCTGTGCGCCCATGACCCCTCGGCCCCGGCCCAGGACAACGGAGCCCATCTGGAGCAGCTCGCCACCTACGGCGACCCCAAGCGGGACCCGCGCATGCGTGTGGTCAGCGTCGCGCATCTCGCGCTCGCGCCCGACCTGCCCGCGCCGCGCGCCGGCGGCGACGCCAGCAACGCGCGCTGGGCCCCGGTCGAGGAACTGCTCCAGCAGGGTGGCTATGGCCGAGACGGCGAACCCGTGGCACCACTCGCCTTCGACCACGCGCAGATCCTCGCCGACGGAGTGGAACGCGCCCGCTCCAAGATCGAGTACTCGTCGCTGGCCACCGCCTTCTGCCCGCCCGAGTTCACCGTCGGAGAGTTGCGCCGGGTGTACGAGGCGGTGTGGGGCGTGGCCCTCGACCCGCGCAACTTCCACCGCAAGGTCACCGGAACTCCCGGATTCCTCGTCCCGACAGGGGGTACCACCACACGCCAGGGCGGCCGGCCGGCCCAGCTCTTCCGAGCCGGCGGTGCCACCCTGCTCAACCCGCCGATGCTGCGCCCCGAGGTGTGAGTCGAGGAGCGGCGGACCCGCTGGACGGCCGGCGCACCGGCTGCCCGTACTGAGCCCCGACTCCATCGAACGGCGGACAAGATCGGGGCTAGACCACACGGCATGTTTTCGCAAGTCGTCTTATACCGGGAAAACCAGACACATAGCGCTATCTTGCTGCAGGTGATCCAGGCCTTCGGACTGACCAGCAATCCCCGCAAGGCGCATCCGCCCGCTGTCGACGACGTTTCCTTCGAAGCGCACGCCGGGCATGTCACCGCGCTCCTCGGGGCCGCCGGTGCGGGCAAGACGACGGCGCTCAAACTCATGCTTGAGCTCCAACCCGGGCGCGGCATCACCTACTTCCGAGGGCGGCCCCTGCACCGGATCGCGCATCCGTCGCGGGAAGTCGGCGTACTCCTCGGCGACGTACCGGGCCACCCGTCCCGCACGGTCCGTGGCCATCTGCGCATGCTGTGCGCGGCGTCGGGCGTTCCCGCGCGACGGGCCGACGAGGTCCTCGAAGTGGTCGGTCTCGTCAGCCTCCGCGAGGAGCGCCTCGGCACGCTGTCGCGCGGCATGGACCGCAGACTCGGCCTCGCCTGCGCCCTGCTGCCCGACCCGCACACGCTCGTCCTGGACGAACCCGCCGACGGCCTCTCCGCCCGTGAGGCCCAGTGGCTGCACAGCATGTTGCGGGCCCATGCCGCCCAGGGCGGCACGGTGCTGTTCACCACGGCCGACACCAAGGAGGCCGCGCGCACCGCCGACCGGGTCGTCACGCTCGACTCCGGCAAAGTCGTCGCGGACCAGGAAGCAAGGGTGTTCGCCCGTACCCGGCTACGCCCCCGCGTGGCCGTCCGCAGCCCCCACGCCGCACGCCTCGCGGCCCTGCTCGCCAAAGACGCGCGCACCGCTCGCCGCTCCGTCGAGGTCGTACGCGAGGGCGGCAACCGCCTGTCGGTGTACGGCACCACGACCGCCGACGTCGGCGAGATCGCGTTCCGTCACGGCATCCTCGTCCATCAACTGGCGGACGAGGTCGGCGACATGGGGCCGGGGGCAGGCACGGAGATCGGTGAAGGGGTCTGCTCCACCGAGCCCCTCCCGGTTGTCCCGGATGCACCGTCGGCGGACCGGGCGGCCTGGCCGGACCACGGCCCGGCGGAACCGGAACCGGCGGCGCCCGACGCCCCCTACGGAGAGCCGGAGCAGGCCTCGGCGGGCCCTTCGTGGGCGCGTCGCCGACGTACCGTGTCGGGCTGCTCAGCGCCGGAGTCCGCCCCGGGCTCCCCGCTGGAACCCGGCTCGGCCGCGCCCGGCGACTCACCGGAGAACCCGGGCGAAGCCGTGGACGAGGTGCCGACGGCGCCCGAACACGCGAGGCCGGTGTCCGAGGAGGCCGCGACGCTTGCCCTCCACGCGGCGGACCCGCGCGCCACGGAGCCGCCGGTGGAGTCACGCGCTCCGGCGGCCGATGCGGCAGCGGCCGAATCCGGCGCGACGACCCCCGACGGGTCCGCGCCCGAGCCGGACACCGCCGCGCCGGTGCGCTCGTCGGTCGACACGACCATCACCGCGCGGCCGGCGGGGCAGCGGGAACACACCATCGACTCCTCGGCGCCGGAGCCGGAGAGGGCCATGGGTGGCCTGTCCCTGGTCGGTGAAGGCCGATCGGCCCCTGTGCTCGCGGCACGGGAGCGCGTGTGGACCGCTGACGGCGAGCGGACTGCGCCCGGCCACGGCCTTGATGAAGGCAGCGCGGCAGAACGTCCGCTGATCATGTCCGGTGCCAGGACGCACGACGCGTCGTCGGCCGGTGCAGCCGACGACGCCACCCGCGACCACGACGCAGTCACCGCATCCGGCGAGGAGAAAACGGCCGCTGCCGACGCCGGTGATGCGCCCGGCGGCCGGTCCACCGACGCGGCGGCCACCCCGGACACCGGCCTCGGCGGAGTCGCCTCGGCTTCCGAACCGCAGACAGGAAGGACCCGAACCCCCACAGCGACCGTCGCCGGCACCCGTACTCTCCTCCCCGGAGCCAGGAATCCGGGCGTCCGGCAGCAGCAGACCGGCCACGCCGCCAGGTCCGACGGTGTCCGCCCCTTCCCCGCCCCCTCCCCCCTCCCACCCCCCATCTCCGTCCGCCCCGCCCGCAGCCCCCTCCGCCCCCTGCGCTACGAGATCCGGCGCGCCGCCGGAATCGGCACCGGTTTCCTCACCTGCGGTGCCGTACTGGTGGTGTCCGCGCTCACCGCCGTACTCCTGGCGCGCCTCGGTCACACCCCGCAGGCGCGGCTGTTCGCGGCGTGGCCACGGGAACTGCCGCTGCCGCCCGCAGCGCTCGGGGCGGGACTGCTCGGTGCGCTGGCCTTCGGGGACGAGTTCCGCCACCCCGCCCTGGCGGCGGATCGCGGCACCGTGCCCCGCCGGCTGGGGCTGCTCACCGCGAAACTGCTCGTCTCCGGAGCCACCGCGGTGCTGCTCGCCTTCCTCACCGTGGGCTGCGACGCCGAAGTGCTCTACATCGTCTACGGACGGGAGCTGACGCAAGTTCCCGCGGAGTGGCTTTCGCTGACCGCGAGTTGGTTCGGACTGGTCGTCGGCTGCGCCTGGGCCGGTGTGCTGGCGGCCGGTGTGTTCCGGTCCACAACGGCCGGACTGGCCGCCGTGCTCGCCGTGCCCGTCCTTGTCGTGCCCCTCGTGCACAAGGCGCTGCAGGGTCCGGCCGTACGGATGGCGGCCGACTTCCCGGTGCGGATGCGGGAGGTCTTCCTGCTGCAGTGGCCCTTCGGAGGGGAGCGGTATCTGGTCGCGGTGGCGCGGGTGCTCGCTCAACCCGTAGGAGGCGCACTGACGTTGTCACTGGCGGCGCTGCTCTGCGCGTACCTGCTCACAGCGCTGCGCACCCGGCTCCGATGACAACCGTCCGTACGCTTCCGTTCTCGCTGTGTGCACAACTTCCCGAAGAAGGCTCATTTCTTTTCGATAAGGCGTCAATTGCGACGTCGTGAGCGATCACCCTTTCGTGTGCTTTTCACCAAAGACCTCAAGGGAGTTGAAGGCGGCGCCGACAAAGGATCCGTGAGTACCCTTGCGCACACCATGATGACCGCCGCCCGCTCCGCAGACTCAGGTCTGACCGGCCCGGGCGAACTCGACCGCTACCCCTACGCCGAGGCCCCGGTGGCCGACCGCGTCGGCGCGCCTGCCTGGGACGGCGGGGACCCCGAGCTGGGCCGTGTCGGCAGGCGGGCCTCGGGCAGCCGCGGACGCGGACTGCACGGCCAACTCGTCCAGCAGCTGGGACAGATGATCGTCTCCGGTGACCTGGGCGCCGACCGCCCGCTGGTGCCGGAGGAGATCGGCCAGCGTTTCGAGGTCTCCCGCACCGTCGTCCGCGAGTCCCTCCGCGTCCTGGAGGCCAAGGGCCTGGTCAGCGCCCGTCCCAACGTCGGCACGCGCGTGCGTCCCGTCAGCGACTGGAACCTTCTCGACCCGGACATCATCGAGTGGCGGGCCTTCGGGCCGCAGCGCGACGACCAGCGCCGGGAACTGAGCGAGCTGCGCTGGACGATCGAGCCGCTCGCCGCCCGTCTCGCCGCCGGGCACGGGCGCGAGGAGGTGCAGCAGCGTCTCTGCGACATGGTAGAGATCATGAGCCACGCGCTGGCCCAGGGCGACGCGCTCACCTACTCGCGCGCCGACACCGAGTTCCACTCGCTGCTGATCCAGATCGCGGGCAACCGCATGCTGGAGCACCTGTCCGGCATCGTCTCGGCGGCGCTCCAGGTCTCCGGTGGCCCGGTCACCGGCTGCGACCGGCCGAACGAGGCGTCCCTCGCGCAGCACGCGCGGATCGTCGACGCGCTCGGCACCGGCGACGGCACGGCGGCGGAGACGGCCATGCGGCAGCTCCTCACCGTCCACCCCGAGGTGGAGCGCGTGGTCCCCGCCCCGCGCGAGCACTGACCTCGCGAGGAACGCGGTGCGGTCGCCGGTGTGCGGCGTTCTCGTGGTACTCGTGGCGGCAGCAGGCCCGGGTACCGGCCGCCGCCGGACCCCGCCGGACCATCTGGAGTCCGGCCGGGTCCGGCGGTGACGGGAAGCCCTGGCCGTGGGTGCGACCGGTCCGAAGGCCAAGGGTGATCTCATTTGCACATGTCTGACCACCTTTGACCGCTTATGGGGTGTGACTCGGGCCACGCAGATTGGGCGTAACGCTCGTGGAGACAGCGCGATGACCTAAGAGGTGATAGCCGCGGAGGGAATACGGACGCCGAACCAGGCGCTGTGCATCTTCCCGGCCCCCGCCCGCGCCGTCGGCCCATCCCCAGGCCGGTGGTCGGCTCCTGTCCGCAGTGGACGGTGCCGGAAGCCGTTTTCCAACGTTCCGAGAGGTTGTTCGTGTCGGCCAGCACATCCCGTACGCTCCCGCCGGAGATCGCCGAGTCCGTCTCTGTCATGGCGCTCATTGAGCGGGGAAAGGCTGAGGGGCAGATCGCCGGCGACGATGTGCGTCGGGCCTTCGAAGCTGACCAGATTCCGGCCACTCAGTGGAAGAACGTACTGCGCAGCCTCAACCAGATTCTTGAGGAAGAGGGTGTGACGCTGATGGTCAGTGCCGCAGAGCCCAAGCGCACCCGCAAGAGCGTCGCAGCGAAGAGCCCCGCCAAGCGCACCGCCACCAAGACGGTCGCGGCGAAGACGGTGACCACCAGGAAGGCCACCGCGACCACGGCCGCCCCCGCAGCGCCCGCGGCTCCGGCCGCAGCCGATTCTGCCGAAGAAGCCGCACCCGTCAAGAAGGCCGCCGCCAAGAAGGTGACCGCCAAGAAGACGGTCGCCAAGAAGGCCGTAGCGAAGAAGACGGCCGCCAAGAAGACCACGGCCAAGAAGGACGACGTCGAGCTTCTCGAGGACGAGGTTCTCGAGGACACCAAGGTCGCCGACGAGCCGGAGGGTGCCGAGAGCGCCGGCTTCGTCCTGTCCGACGAGGACGAGGACGACGCGCCCGCGCAGCAGGTCGCCGCAGCCGGTGCCACCGCCGACCCGGTCAAGGACTACCTGAAGCAGATCGGCAAGGTCCCCCTGCTCAACGCCGAGCAGGAGGTCGAGCTGGCCAAGCGCATCGAGGCGGGTCTGTTCGCCGAGGACAAGCTGGCGAACTCCGACAAACTCGCCCCGAAGCTCAAGCGCGAGCTGGAGATCATCGCCGAGGACGGCCGCCGCGCCAAGAACCACCTCCTGGAGGCCAACCTCCGTCTGGTGGTCTCCCTGGCCAAGCGCTACACCGGTCGCGGCATGCTCTTCCTGGACCTCATCCAGGAGGGCAACCTCGGTCTGATCCGCGCGGTCGAGAAGTTCGACTACACCAAGGGCTACAAGTTCTCCACGTACGCCACCTGGTGGATCCGTCAGGCGATCACCCGCGCCATGGCCGACCAGGCCCGCACCATCCGTATCCCGGTGCACATGGTCGAGGTCATCAACAAGCTCGCGCGCGTGCAGCGCCAGATGCTCCAGGACCTGGGCCGCGAGCCCACCCCGGAGGAGCTGGCCAAGGAGCTCGACATGACCCCGGAGAAGGTCATCGAGGTCCAGAAGTACGGCCGTGAGCCCATCTCGCTGCACACCCCGCTGGGCGAGGACGGCGACAGCGAGTTCGGTGACCTCATCGAGGACTCCGAGGCCGTCGTCCCGGCCGACGCGGTGAGCTTCACGCTCCTGCAGGAGCAGCTGCACTCCGTCCTGGACACCCTGTCCGAGCGCGAGGCGGGCGTCGTCTCCATGCGCTTCGGTCTCACCGACGGTCAGCCGAAGACCCTCGACGAGATCGGCAAGGTGTACGGCGTGACGCGTGAGCGCATCCGCCAGATCGAGTCCAAGACCATGTCGAAGCTGCGCCACCCGTCGCGTTCCCAGGTGTTGCGCGACTACCTCGACTAGGTCGAGGTCGTACGACGGCGAAGGCGCGGCTCCCCTAGCGGGAGCCGGGCCTTCGTGCTGCGCGCTGTGGTGGTGTGGATGACTCTGGGTGTCCCAGGAGGACCCAGAGTGAGGAGCATGCATGCGCCGTTCCGTTGTGCGGGCACTGATCCGGCCACTGGCCCTGGCGGCCACCGTGACCGCGATACCCCTGGTGAGCGCGTCTCCCGCCGTCGCCGACAGCGTAGTGGTCGGAGGGTTCCCGATCGACGTCTCCCAGGCTCCGTGGACGGTGGCGCTGGCTAGCCGTGACCGGTTCGGAGGTACGCGGGCGGGCCAGTTCTGCGGCGCTGTGGCCGTCGGGCGCACCACCGTGGTCACCGCGGCCCACTGTCTGTCCGAGGAGGTCCTCGGGACACCGCCGAACCGTGTGCGCGACCTCAAGGTCATCGCGGGCCGCACCGACCTGCTGTCGAAGCAGGGCGAGGAGATCGCCGTGCGGGAGATCCGGCTCAACCCCGCGTACGACGTCACGACCAACTCAGGGGACTTCGCGGTCCTGGGGCTCGCCGGACCGCTGCCGCGGAGTGCGGTCGTCGCCATGGCGGGCGCGGGCGATCCGGCGTACGCACCGGGCACGCAGGCCCTGGTGTCCGGGTGGGGGGACACGACCGGCGGAGGGGCGTACGCACGCCGGCTCCATGCCGCACGCGTACGCGTACTGCCCGACGAGATGTGTGCCCGCGCCTATCCGGGCGGCCCCGACGGCGCCTACCGGGCCGCCACCATGCTGTGCGCCGGTGAGGCCGGCGGAGGCCCCGACGCCTGCCAGGGGGACAGCGGCGGGCCGCTGGTGGCCGGGGATCGGCTGATCGGCCTCGTGTCGTGGGGGAGCGGCTGCGGGCGGCCGGGGCTCCCCGGCGTCTACACGCGCGTCTCGGAGATCGTACGAGCGCTGCGGCCGGCCGCCGGGACCCAGCCTTCCGGTCGCTCGTGAGCGCGCGTCTGAGGGTATGAGCACGGGCGGCCGCTCCTGCTGAGGAGCGGCCGCCCGTTCACCGGCCTGTGCCGGGGCTGGCTCGTCGTGGTGCGAGATTCAGCGCTCTTCGTCGGAAGCGTTGTTTGGAACGGACGTCAGCCGCTCCGTCTCGTCCTGTATCTCAGCGGCGATCTTCTTGAGTTCCGGCTCGAACTTGCGCCCGTGGTGGGCGCAGAAGAGCAGTTCTCCGCCGCTGAGCAGGACGACGCGCAGGTATGCCTGGGCGCCGCAGCGGTCGCAGCGATCGGCGGCCGTCAACGGGCTCGCGGGGGTCAGAACAGTAGTCACGTCGCCTCTTCTCTAGCTCGACGAGCTGTCGTACCAGGGTCAACATCCAACCAGCCCGAAAACGTTCCCGCTCGTGGCTTTTCCTCGAAAAAATCTTTCCGGGGCTGCTGTCTGCTGCCGGTTGGCGGCGAATGTGCCGTATTGCGTCTCTTGTATGCGTACGGGTTCGCGCTGTCTTGCTGTCTCGGTCCTCTCGGCCGGGTTGCCGGTTGTTCATGAGGACGTGCCCGGAGCCTAAATGGTTCATGCCTCGAAGGGAACGTGATGTGTGCTTCACTCCATCGAGGGATCGAACAAGCATACGAGTGTGGACTAGGGTGAGTTGCCGACGAGGGTGGCGTTACACCGGCTCTACCAGGGCTCGGTACCCTCTGTGCGGCGACCGAAGCCGCCCCCTTACCCAAAAGGGGGCCACCTGAAATTCAGCGAGGAGCGAACCGCGTGACCGCCGATACGTCCGTGCCGTCCACAGCGCTGCTGGCAGGAGCAGACCGGGACGGTTCCAACTACACCGCGCGGCACCTGCTCGTCCTTGAGGGTCTTGAGGCCGTGCGCAAACGCCCCGGCATGTACATCGGCTCGACCGACAGCCGCGGTCTGATGCACTGCCTGTGGGAGATCATCGACAACTCGGTGGACGAGGCCCTCGGCGGCTACTGCGACCACATCGAGGTGATCCTCCACGACGACGGCTCCGTGGAGGTGCGCGACAACGGCCGCGGCATCCCCGTGGACGTGGAACCGAAGACCGGCCTGTCCGGCGTCGAGGTCGTCATGACCAAACTGCACGCCGGCGGCAAGTTCGGCGGCGGCTCCTACGCGGCCTCCGGCGGCCTGCACGGCGTCGGTGCCTCCGTGGTCAACGCCCTCTCGGCCCGCCTCGACGTCGAGGTGGACCGCAGCGGCCACACTCACGCGATCAGCTTCCGGCGCGGCGTGCCCGGAGCCTTCGCCGCCGAGGGTGCCGACGCGAAGTTCGAGGCCAAGAGCGGTCTGCGCAAAGCCAAGAAGATCCCCAAGACGCGCACCGGCACACGCGTGCGTTACTGGGCCGACCGGCAGATCTTCCTCAAGGACGCCAAGCTGTCCCTGGAGAACCTGCACCAGCGCGCCCGGCAGACCGCGTTCCTGGTGCCCGGCCTGACCATCGTCGTCCGTGACGAGTTCGGTCTCGGCGAGGGCGGCAGCAAGGGCGAGGAGTCGTTCCGCTTCGACGGCGGTATCAGCGAGTTCTGCGAGTACCTGGCGAACGACAAGGCCATCTGCGACGTCCTCCGCTTCTCGGGCAGGGGCACCTTCAAGGAGACCGTCCCGGTTCTGGACGAACACGGTCAGATGACCCCCACCGAGGTCACCCGTGAGCTGGGCGTCGATGTCGCGCTGCGGTGGGGCACGGGCTACGACACGACCCTCAGGTCGTTCGTCAACATCATCGCCACCCCCAAGGGCGGCACCCACGTCACCGGCTTCGAGCAGGCCCTCACCCAGACGCTGAACGACGTACTGCGCGCCAAGAAGCTGCTGCGTGTGGCCGAGGACAACATCGTCAAGGACGACGCCCTGGAGGGCCTCACCGCCGTCGTCACGGTCCGGCTGGCCGAGCCGCAGTTCGAGGGGCAGACCAAGGAGGTCCTCGGTACCTCGGCGGCCCGCCGCATCGTGAACAGCGTGATCAGCAAGGAACTGAAGGCGTTCCTCACCGCCACCAAGCGTGACGCCGCCGCCCAGGCCCGGGTGGTCATGGAGAAGGTCGTCGCGGCTGCCCGCACCCGGGTCGCGGCCCGTCAGCACAAGGACGCCCAGCGCCGGAAGACGGCCCTGGAGTCCTCGTCCCTGCCGGCCAAGCTCGCCGACTGCCGCAGCGACGACGTCGACCGCAGCGAACTGTTCATCGTCGAGGGTGACTCCGCGCTCGGCACGGCCAAGCTGGCGCGGAACTCCGAGTTCCAGGCCCTTCTGCCGATCCGCGGCAAGATCCTCAACGTGCAGCGGTCGTCGGTGACCGACATGCTCAAGAACGCCGAGTGCGGCGCGATCATCCAGGTCATAGGAGCTGGCTCGGGCCGTACTTTCGACATCGACCAGGCCCGCTACGGCAAGATCATCATGATGACCGACGCCGATGTGGACGGATCCCACATCCGCTGCCTGCTCCTCACGCTGTTCCAGCGCTACATGCGGCCCATGGTCGAGGCCGGCCGGGTCTTCGCCGCCGTGCCGCCGCTGCACCGCATCGAGCTGATCCAGCCGAAGAAGGGGCAGGAGAAGTACGTCTACACGTACTCCGACCGTGAGCTGCGCGACAAGCTCATGGAGTTCCAGAGCAAGGGCATCCGGTACAAGGACTCCATCCAGCGCTACAAGGGTCTGGGCGAGATGGACGCCGACCAGCTGGCCGAGACCACGATGGACCCGCGCCACCGCACGCTGCGCCGCATCAACCTCTCCGACCTGGAGGCCGCCGAACAGGTCTTCGACCTGCTCATGGGCAACGACGTGGCACCCCGCAAGGAGTTCATCTCCAGCTCGGCGGCGACGCTGGACCGGTCGCGCATCGACGCGTAGCCGCTGCGCTGGGTTTGGCCGACGGGGGCTTTCCGCCGACGAGGGTGGTGGCCCGGGGTGAGGGCTTCCCCGGGGCAGGCGTTCCGTGTGGGCGGCCGTTGCCGGGAGGGCGGTGGCGTAGGCGGGGCTCGCTTGAAGCGGGCCCCGCCGGGCAGGCGGGCCGGGGGCGGGGAAGAGTCAGGGTTTGCCGGGTGGCAGCCGAGCGGACGCCTGCCAGGGCGTGCCGGGATGCGGCGGGGCGGGACGGTGTGAGTGGTCGGCGCGGAGGGCAGGGTGTCCGCTGTTTCCAGCCCGCCAGCCCGCCAGCCCGCCAGCCCGCCAGTCCGCCAGTCCGCCGCTGGCCGTCCGTCGGTCGTCGTACCCATGGGCACCCGCCTGCCCTGACCCGCCTGCCCTGCACCATCGCCCACCACCTTGCATCCCACCCCTTACAGCCACCCACCATCCGCCCCCGAAGGTCTCTCCACCCCTGGGTGGAGGCGGGCCGGTTCCAGGTTCCACCCGTGATCCACCCCGGGTCCGATCCCCTGGCCTGCGGACTTCCGTAGCTTCAAAGGCGTCGGCAGCACTCGCTTCCGCACCGCCCTCTCGCCCACGGAGGTCCAGATGCCCGGGCTCGTCAACGCGCTGGTGACCGTTGCCGTGGTCGCCATAGTGATCGCACGGCAGTTCCGCGCCCGGGCGATCGACACGGACCGGCGCTGGTGGCTGCTGCCTGTGCTCCTGGCCGTCGTCTCACTGCGCGAGCCCGGCATCCTCGACGCCCACCACCGTGCCGAATCCGCTGGACTGCTCGTGGTCGAGCTGTTCATCGGCCTGGTCACCGGCGTCGGCTGGGGCTGGACCACCCGTGTCTGGACCGCGCCGGACGGCGTCGTATGGACCAAGAGCAGCAAGGCGAGCGGCGCCGTATGGATCGTGGGCATAGCCCTGCGAGTCGGCGTCTTCGCCCTCGGCTCCGCTTTCGGCGTGCACCAGGACAGCTCCGCGCTGATGCTCGGCCTCGCCGGCACCCTGTTGGTCCGCGGCGGGATCCTGGCCTGGCGGGCCCACTCCGTCGGAGACGCGAGCCGTCCCGCCCCCAGCCGCCCCGCCCCGGCGTACGGTGACGACGAGCGGTCGGCGTGGAAGGAGCGCGTGTGACAGAGAACGCCTGGACACGCTGGCCGTCACGCGAAGCGCTCGGCCGCACGGGAACCACCCGCCCCCGGCGCATGCTCGTCTGGGCCGTCCGACTGCTCGTGCTGGCCATGCTCCTGTGGGGTGCCTTCCGCCAGAGGGACGTCGGTCTCTGGGAAGCACTCGCGGCAGCGGCGGTGATCCTCTTCGCCGCACTCGTCTCCTGGGCCTTCTTCCGGACCACCTACGAGCACCGGCTGGTGCCCTCCCTCGCGCTCATGGGCGTGCTCCTGGGCATCGCGGTCGCCGCTGAGGCCACGGGATTCACAGGGCCGGCCCTCGTGATCTGGTGCGGCTGTGGAGTCGGCGCGCTGGAGCGGCTGCCGCTAGGGGCTGCGGTCCCCGTCGCGTCGGTGGCGCTGGCCTCGTACTCCGCGTTCACCAACGATGTCTGGCTGACCACGGCCGCCACCGTGGCCGGTATGGCCCTCGCCGGGTACGTCCTGCGGCTGGACGCGGAAGCCCGGGGCAGTGCGCAGCGGCTTCTCGCCCAGGAGCGCGCCGCCCGCGCGGCCGAGGCCGAGTCCGCGGCACTGGCCGAGCGTGCCCGCATCGCACGGGAGATCCACGACGTGCTGGCGCACAGCCTTTCGGCGCAGCTCGTGCAGCTGGAGGCGGCCCGGCTGCTGATCGAGAACGGCGCGGAGTGGGAGCGGATCCTGGAGCGGGTGGTGGCCGCCCGTGGCATGGCCCGCGACGGCCTCGCCGAGACCCGGCAGGCGCTGTCCGCGCTGCGGGGCGAGCTGACCCCGCTGGAGGAGTTCCTGGCCGAACTCGTCAGCACGGCCGACGGCGCGGAGGTCACCGTCACAGGTGAACGCAGACCCCTGCCGGCCGAGGCGTCCCAGGCCGTGCGACGGGTTGCCCAGGAGGCACTCACGAACGTCCGCAAGCACGCGCAGGGCGCCAAAGTGACCCTGTGGCTCGACTACAGCGAGCACGAAGTGACGCTGAACGTACGGGACTCGGGCGGCGTAGCGGGCGAACTGTACGGATCCGGGGGCGGGTACGGTCTGCTCGGCATGCGTGAGCGCGCCGAACTGCTGGGCGGTTCGCTGGACGCGGGACCGGACGAGGAGGGGTTCGTGGTGACGCTGAAGGTGCCCGTATGACGCAGCCGGAGGGGGAGAGGAAGCCCGCACGGGTAGTGGTGGCCGACGATCAGACCGTGGTCCGTGAAGGCATCGTGATGTTGCTCGGGCTGTTGCCCGGCGTGGAGGTCGTCGGGGCCGCGGGAGACGGGGAGGAGGCGGTGCGGCTGGTCGGGGAACTGGTTCCGGATGTCGTGCTGATGGACCTCAGGATGCCCCGCTGCGACGGCGTGGAGGCCACCCGGCGGATCCGTGCCCAGTACCCGGGCACGCAGGTCGTGGTGCTCACCACCTACGCGGACGACGATTCGCTGTTCCCCGCGCTCAAGGCCGGCGCGCGGGGTTACCTGACCAAGGACGCGGGCGGTGACGAGATCGTCCGTGCCGTGCACAGTGTGCTCTCGGGGGACGCGGGGCTGTCGCCGAGTGTCCAGCGGCGGTTGCTGGAGCGGCTGTCGCAGGCCGAGCCCATGCCGGTGCCCGCGGCCGGCGAGGTGCCCGACGGGCTGACCACGCGCGAGACCGAGGTCCTGGTGCTGATCGGCGAAGGTCTCAGCAATCAGGAGATCGCCCGTCGGCTGCATGTCTCGACCGCGACCGTGAAGACTCACATCAACAACCTCTTCGCCAAGACGGGCCTCAAGGACCGGGCGCAGGCCGTGCGGTACGCCTACAGCAAGGGGCTGGTGCGGCCACCCATCGGGTGAATCACCTGATGGGGTGAAGAGCCGGAGGAAGAAGAGTCACGGATCTTCCCGTTCTGTCCATCCTTGGGCATGCAGTCAAGCAACAGTCGTCCTCGTGGAGTCGGGGACGGTCCCGAGAGATCGGCCGGGAACCAGGAAGACGGCGGCGCGGCCTCCCGTGACGCGACGTACGAGGACCCTTGGTACGACGCGTTGCCCTCGGGCTGGGGCGAGCTGGACGGTGCGGGCATGCCGGCGCCGGCCGTGCCGCCCGCGCGCGCTGAGCCCGACGCGGCGGCGCGCGCCCGCGATGTGTACGTCGTGGTGCAGCGGAGTGAGGCGTTCCAGGAAGTGCGCGGCAGGTACCGGCGGTTCGTGGTGCCGGGGGCCGCGGCCTTCCTGGCGTGGTACGTGGCGTACGTGGTCGCCGCGACGACCGCGCCGGGACTCATGGCCCGGCCCGTGGTGGGGGCGGTGAACGTGGCGATGCTCGCGGGGCTCGGGCAGTTCCTCACCACCTTCCTGTTCACCTGGGCCTACTCCCGGCACGCGCGGCTGCGTCGGGACCGGGCCGCGCTGGAGCTGCGCTGGGACACCCAGGAACTGGCCCGCGGAGCGCAGGGAGGGGCCCCATGACCGGTGACCATCAGATTCTGGCGCTGCTGTTGTTCAGCGGGTTCGTGGCGGTCACCCTCGGGATCACGACGTGGGTGAGCCGAAGACGGCACGGTTCGGCGGAGGAGTTCTACGCGGGCGGGCGGCTGTTCTCCCCGATGGAGAACGGTTTTGCCATCGCGGGCGACTACATGTCGGCGGCTTCCTTCCTGGGGATCAGCGGGCTCATCGCGCTGTACGGGTACGACGGGCTGCTGTACGGGGTGGGATTTCTCGTCGCGTGGCTGGTCGTGCTGTTCCTGGTGGCCGAACTGGTGCGCAACTGCGGGCGCTTCACGCTGGCCGACGTGGTGGCCGCCCGGATGAGCGAGCGGCCGGTGCGGATCGCCGCGGGAACGTCCTCCGTCATGGTGTCCGTGCTGTATCTGGTGGCGCAGATGGTCGGCGCGGGCAGTCTGGTGGCGTTGCTGCTGGGGCGGTCGGGCGGCGCGGCCCAGGCCTGGACGGTCATCGGTGTCGGCGCGCTCATGGTGATCTATGTGTCGTTGGGAGGGATGCGGGCCACCACCTGGATCCAGATCGTGAAGGCGGTCCTGCTGCTGAGCGGGACGGTCGTGCTGACCGTCCTGGTTCTGCTGCGCTTCCACGGCGATGTCGACCGGCTGCTGCTCACGGCGGCGGAGCGCAGCGGCCATGGGAGGGCGTTCCTGGCGCCGGGGTTGAAGTACGGCGGGGACTGGAACGCCCGGTTCGACTTCATCAGCCTGGGGCTCGCGCTGGTGCTGGGCACGGCGGGCCTGCCGCACATTCTGTCCCGCTTCTACACCGTGCCGACCGCGCGGGCCGCCCGCCGCTCCGTGGTGTGGTCCATCGGTCTGATCGGCAGCTTCTACCTGATGACGATCGTCCTCGGCTTCGGGGCGGCGGCGGTGGTGGGGACGCAGGCCGTGCGTGGGTCCAACGCGGCCGGGAACACGGCGGTGCCCCTCCTCGCCCTCGACCTGGGCGGCGGAGCGGGCTCGACCGGGGGCACCGTGCTGTTCGCGGTGGTCGCCGCCGTGGCGTTCGCCACGATCCTCGCGGTGGTCGCGGGCATCACGCTCGCCTCTTCGGCCTCGGTGGCCCACGATCTGTACGCGTCACTGCGCCGGCGGCGCGGCAAGCCCCGCAGCGAGGTGGCCGTGGCACGGTGCGCGGCGGTCGGCATCGGCGTCGTGGCGATCGGGCTCGGCCTGCTGGCCCGCGATCTCAACGTCGCCTTCCTCGTCGGCCTCGCCTTCGCGGTCGCCGCCTCGGCGAACCTGCCGGTCCTGCTCTACTCACTGTTCTGGCGCGGCTTCACCACGCGGGGCGCGGTGTGGGCGGTGTACGGCGGGCTGCTCCCGGCGGTCGGGCTCGTGCTGTTGTCCCCGGTGGTGTCCGGCAGCCCGGAATCCCTGTTCCCGGGTGTCGACTTCCAGTACTTCCCGCTGGAGAACCCGGGCATCGTCTCCATCCCGCTCGGCTTCCTCGCCGGCTGGCTGGGGACGGTCACCTCGGACGAGGTCCCGGACGAGGCCAAGTACGCCGAGACGGAGGTGCGTTCGCTGACCGGGGCCGGAGCCGTGTAGCCGGCCGCGGCCCCGCTACGGCGCCACCCAGGCGTACCGGTGTTCCGGGCGGCCGGTGTCGCCGTACTTCAGGGAGAGGCGGAGACGGCCCGCCTGTTCCAGGTGGCGGAGATAGCGCTGGGCGGTGGAGCGGCTCAGGCCCGTCCGGGCGGCCACCTCGTGGGCCGACAGAGGATGGTCGGCGCCGTGCAGTACACCGCAGATGAGGTCGGTCGTGGGCTCGGAGTGGCCGGTCGGCAGGCCGGGTGCGGAAGGCGCGGGGGCGGTGCGCAGGGCACCGAAGATCCGGTCGACCTGTTCCTGGCCCGTCAGGCCTCGGCCGCCCACCCGGTCCACCGTGCGGCGCAGGGCGGCGTAGGAGTCCAGGCGGGTGCGCAGCGCGGCGAAGGTGAACGGCTTGACCAGATAGTGCAGGGCGCCCAGGCGCATCGCCTGCTGCACGGTCGTCACATCGCTGGCCGCCGTGATCATGATGACGTCGGTGCCGTGGCCCTGCTCGCGCATGCGGTGCACGAGTTCCAGGCCGGTCTGGTCCGGCAGGTAGTGGTCGAGCAGGACCAGGTCGATGGAACCGCGTTCCACGGCGGCCAGGGCCTGGGCGGCGCTGTGCGCGCGGGCGGCCACCCGGAAGCCGGGAACCTTTCCCACGTACTTGGCGTTGATCTCAGCGACACGGTAGTCGTCGTCGACCACCAGGACGTCAATCATCAGGCCTCTCCTTACAAGGCCGGCGAGCGTTCAGCCCGTGTTTCGGCTCCGCAGTTGTAGCGCGAGCAAAACGAGCACAACAGGTTCTTGCGAGCAAAAGAACGGCTTGTGCTCACAAGACTCCTGCTGTGGCCGGGGCCACACCTACCGTCCCGGTCCATGAGCGCACACACCAGCCCCGCCATCGAGCTGCGGGGCGCGAGCAAGACCTTCAGAACCCCGTCCGGGGGACTGCACACGGCGGTGCGCGGCCTGGACCTCACCGTGGAGCGCGGCGAGTTCGTGGCCGTCGTAGGACCGACCGGATGCGGCAAGTCCACCACGCTGACCCTGGTCAGTGGCCTGGAGGAGCCCAGCGAGGGCGAGGTGCTGGTGGCCGGGGAACCGGTCGACGGGGTCGGCGACAAGGTCGGCTTCGTCTTCCAGCAGGACGCTACTTTTCCCTGGCGGACCGTGCTGTCGAACGTCATGGCGGGCCCGCGCTTCCGGGGCGTACCCAAGGCGGAGGCCAAGCAGAAGGCCCGTGACTGGCTGGCCCGGGTGGGACTCGCCGCCTTCGAGGACCGCTATCCGCACCAGCTCTCCGGCGGTCAGCGCAAGCGGGTCGCCCTGGCGGCCACCTTCGTCAACGACCCCGAGATCCTGCTGATGGACGAGCCGTTCTCGGCGCTCGACGTGCAGACCCGGGCGCTGATGTCGGACGAGCTGCTGGAGCTGTGGGAGGGCACCGGCGCCTCCGTCGTCTTCGTCACCCACGACCTGGAGGAGTCCATCGCGCTGGCCGACAAGGTCGTCGTGATGACCGCCGGACCCGCGACCGTGAAGCAGGTCTTCGACATCGACCTGCCCCGCCCGCGCAAGGTCGAGTCGGTGCGGCTGGAGCCGCGGTTCATCGAGATCTACCGCGAGATCTGGGAGTCCCTCGGCGAAGAGGTCCGCATCACCCGCGAGAGGGGTGCCGCCCATGTCGCCTGAGGTCCTCAGCACCCCGGTCGTGGACACCGTCAAGACACCCGATCGCGCGCAGACCCGCGCCCAGGCCGCACGCCGGCGCAAGCTCCTCGTCAACGCCGTGCGCGTGGTGCTCCTGGTGGCCGTCCTCGGACTGTGGGAGGCGCTGTCCCGCGCCAAGGTCATCGATCCGTTCAACTTCTCGATGCCCTCGAAGATCTGGGACCAGATCTACACCTGGGTGACCCATGGGACGGCACTCGGCTCCCTGGGCGAGCAGATCTGGTACACGCTGTACGAGGCCCTGCTCGGCTGGGTCATCGGTGTGATCGCCGGTGTGCTGCTCGGCATTGCGCTCGGGCGGATCAGATTGCTCGCCGAGGTTCTTGGTCCATACATCAAGGTGCTCAACTCGATTCCCAGGATCGTGCTGGCGCCGATCTTCCTGATCTGGTTCGGTCTCGGACCGTCCTCCAAGGTGGCCTCCGCCGTGGTGCTCGTCTTCTTCCCGGTGTTCTTCAACGCCTTCCAGGGCGCCCGCGAAGTGGACCGCAACCTCGTGGCCAACGCCCGCATCCTGGGCGCGAGCGACCGCAGGGTGACCCTCCAGGTGGTCATCCCGTCGGCCACCTCCTGGATCTTCACCAGCCTGCACGTCAGCTTCGGCTTCGCGCTCATCGGCGCCATCGTCGGCGAGTACATCGGCGCGACCAAGGGCATCGGCCTGCTCGTCTCGCAGTCGCAGAACACCTTCAACGCCGCCGGCGTGTACGCCGCGATGGTCATCCTCGCCGTCGTCGCCCTCGTCGCCGAGGGGCTGCTGACCTTCGCCGAGCGCCGCATCTTCCGCTGGAGGCCCACCGGTTCCGACAGCTGACCGGTCCCCTCGCCACCCCCCGCTCCTTCCCGCACAGCCCTCTCACAAGGACGTGAACCCGTATGCGCAAGACCGCCAGATACGCCTCCCTGGCCGCCGCCGGACTGCTCGCCCTCTCCTCCCTCACCGCCTGCGCCAACGACGCGGCAAGCTCCACGGCCGACACCGGCAGCGGCGGGGGCGGCGGAAAGGGGGAGACCGTCAAGATCATGGTGGGCGGACTGGACAAGGTCATCTACCTGCCCGCGATGCTCACCCAGCGCCTCGGCTACTTCCAGGCGCAGGGGCTGAACGTCCAGCTCCTCAGCGAGCCCGCCGGGGTCCAGGCCGAGACCGCGCTCGTCTCCGGCCAGGTGCAGGGGGCGGTCGGGTTCTACGACCACACCCTGGACCTTCAGGTGAAGGGCAAGTCGGTGGAGTCGGTCGTGCAGTTCTCGCACGCGCCCGGCGAGGTCGAGGTCGTCTCCAACAAGGCCGCCGGTGACCTCACCTCCCCCAAGGACTTCAAGGGCCGCAAGCTGGGTGTGACCGGGCTCGGTTCCTCGACCGACTTCCTCACCAAGTACCTGGCGGTCAAGAACGGAGTGAAGATCAGCGACTTCACGCCGGTCGCGGTGGGGGCCGGACCCACGTTCATCGCGGCGCTCCAGAAGGGCGCGATCGACGGCGGCATGACCACCGACCCGACCGTCGCGACGATCCTGGACAAGAAGGCCGGGAAGATCCTCATCGACATGCGCACCCCCGAGGGCTCGCAGGAAGCGCTGGGCGGGCCGTACCCCTCGTCAAGTCTGTACATGCAGACGGACTGGGTGAACGGACACAAGGACACCGTCCAGAAGTTGGTCAACGCATTCGTCAAGACGCTCAAGTGGATGTCCACGCACAGCGCCGACGAGATCGCCGCCAAGATGCCCGCCGACTACTCCCAGGGCGACAAGGCGCTGTACGCGCAGGCCATCAAGAGCACCCTTCCGATGTTCACCGACGACGGCGTGATGCCCCAGGGCGGCCCTGAGACCGTCGAGAAGGTCCTCAAGGCGTTCAACCCCAACATCAAGAACGCGAAGGTCGACTTGAGCAAGACGTACACGACGGAGTTCGTCAAGGCGGTCAAGTGACCGCCGCCGCGTCCATGTGAAGCGCGCTCAGGCGCGGGTCGCCCACACATAACGGTGTTCCGGGCGGCCCGCGTCGCCGTACTTGAGCGTCAGCCGGGCCCGGCCCGTGCGCTCCAGGAGCTTCAGATAGCGCTGGGCGGTCTGCCGGCTCACCCCCGTCCGCTCGGCGATCTCCTGGGCCGACAGGGGGCGTTCGGCGTTCAGCAGTGCCTGGCGCACCAGCTCGGCCGTCGTGGGGGAGTGTCCCTTGGGCAGCCCGGGCTCCGACGGGGCGGACAGGGCGCCGAAGATGCGGTCCACCTCCGCCTGCTCGGCCTCCCCGCCGCCGTCCAGGGTGCGCCGCAGCTCGGCGTACGCCTCCAGCTTCGCCCGCAGACCGGCGAAGGCGAACGGCTTCACCAGATACTGCAGTGCGCCCTGCCGCATGGCCGCCTGCACGGTCGATACGTCCCGCGCGGCCGTCACCATGATCACGTCGGTCTGGTGGCCGCGCCGGCGCATCTCCTGGACCACCGCGAGACCCGTGTCGTCGGGCAGGTAGTGGTCCATCAGGACGAGATCCAGCCGGGGCAGCGTCTCGACCTGGCGCAGTGCCTCGGCCGCGTTGTGCGCCTCGCCGGCGACGTGGAAGCCGGGCACCTTCTCCACGTAGGCGGCGTTGACCCGGGCGACGCGGGTGTCGTCGTCCACGACCAGGACCTCGATCATCGCGCTTCCTCCTCGGCGACGGCAGCTGTCTGGACAGACCCCTCGGGCACCGCCGGTTCCAGCTCCGGCTCGGTCAGCGCCTCGGGCAGGACCACGGTGAACTCCGCGCCACCGCCGGCCGCCGCGCCCACGGCCGCGCTGCCCCCCTGCCGTTCGGCGAGCCGGCGCACCAGGGAGAGTCCGATGCCCCGCTTGCCGTGCGCGGGCGGCTTCTTGGTGGACCACCCCTCCGTGAAGATCAGCTCCCGCTGGTCCTCGCGGATCCCGGGGCCCGTGTCGCGTACCCGCAGGACGACCGTACGGCCCTCCGTGCGCAACTCGACCTCCACGCGCGCGTGGAGTGTGCCCGCGACCGCGTCGAGAGCGTTGTCCACGAGGTTGCCGACGACCGTGACCAGCCCCCGGGGATCGATCAGCCGGTCCGGGAGCCGGGTGCGCTCCGACACCCACAGGGCGACCCCGCGCTCGGCCGCCACGGTCGCCTTGCCCACCAGCAGCGCGGCCAGCAGCGGGTCCTGGATCTTCTCCGTGACCTGCTCGGCGGTGGCCCGGTGGTCCCCGACCACCTCGCCGACGAACTCCACGGCGTCGTCGTACATCTCCAGCTCCAGCAGCCCCAGCAGGGTGTGCATGCGGTTGGCGTGTTCGTGGTCCTGGGCGCGCAGGGCGTCGATCAGCCCGCGCGTGGAGTCGAGTTCGCGTCCCAGCTGCTCCAGTTCGGTGCGGTCGCGCAGGGTCGCCACCGCACCGCCGTCGTCGGTGGGCATGCGGTTGGCGACCAGCACGCGATGGCCGCGCACGGTGAGCAGATCGGTGCCGGTGACCCGGCCGGCCAGCACGTCCGTCGTACGGCCCGCGCCGAGCGCCTCGTCCGGGGTCCGCCCGACGGCCTCGTCGCCGATGCCCAGCAGCCGTCGTGCCTCGTCGTTGAGCAGGCGGATACGGCCGCCCCGGTCGAGCGCGACCACGCCCTCCCGGATGCCGTGCAGCATCGCCTCGCGCTCCGCGAGCAGCGCCGAGATGTCGGAGAAGGCCAGGTCCCGGGTCTGCCGCTGGACCCGGCGCGAGATCAGCCAGGCGGCCAGCGCGCCCACCGCGAGGGCTCCACCGGCGTACGCGAACAGGCCCGGGATCGCGCTGATCAGCCGTGCCCGTACGCTGTCGTAGGCGATGCCGACCGATACCGCGCCGACGATGCGGTGGTCGGCGTCGTACAGCGGCACCTTGCCGCGCGCCGAGCGTCCCAGGGTGCCCCTGTCGATCTCCATGACCTCCTGGCCGGCCAGGGCGTCGGTGGGGTCGGTGGAGACGCGCCGGCCGATCTCCGAGGCCGTGGGATGCGACCAGCGCACCCAGTTCCGGTCCAGCACCACGATGTACTCGGCGTGCGTGGCCCGCCGGATCCGCTCGGCCTCCTTCTGCACGGGGCCGTTCCTGGCCGGCGGGGTGGTCAGGACGCCCTCGGCGATCTGCGGGTCCTGGGCCGTGGTCTCGGCGATGGCCAGCGCGCGGCGCATCGCCTCCTGGTCCAGCTGCTTGCTCAGCGGGGCGAGGAAGAGCCCGGTCGCGAGCACCGCGACTCCCGCGGCGATCGCCACCTGCATCAGCAGCACCTGGGAGAACATCCGCCGTGGCAGACCGAGGCGCAGCCGGCGGGCGGGGGGAGTGGGGCTCATACCCATGACGGTACGTGGGGCGGCCGGACGCACCCCAGCGGGTGTGGTGTGGATCTCTTGATCCATGCGTTGATCAAGGGTTGACGGCATCCGCGCCCAGGATGGCACCCGCACCATCGCCCAGGACCACACCCGAGCCCGGCTAACTCGCCAGCGTCGTCGGCCTCAGCTCGCGCACCTCGACCACGTCCATCCGCGCGGGCGCACCGAGCACCGCCGCGCCACAGCTCTCCGGCCGGGGCGGCAGCGACGTCCCCTGCGCCACGGTGACCCGCCACCGGCGGCCGTCGGCGTGCCGGACGGTGACCTCCCAGCCCGGAGCCGTGCCGTCGGTCCGTACGACGCTGAGCACACCCGCCCGGTACTCGCCCGCGGCCGACCGGACGGCCAGCTCAGCCGCCTGGCCGGGTCGTTCCCACGCCGAGCACCCCCGGCACCCCTCCACGACCACACGCCCCTCCTGGACGCCGTGCAGGGCCTCCTTGACGGTGTGCGCCTCGGCGCGGCCGTAGGCGTAGCCGTACGGCAGGACGAGCACTGTGGGGGAGAACCGATGTCCACCCAGATGGGTGACCTCCCAGACCCCGCGCACCCCCGAGGCGACCAGCTCCGTGGCGAGCGGGCGGCCCAGGAGGGCACAGCAGCGGTCACGTTTGCCGTTGGTGCACACGAGCGCCAGCGGATCACCCCGGTGCGGCCGTCCGCCGAGCACCGCGCCGAAGGAACGGTGGTCGCCCGCCCCGAGGCCGGCGAGATCCAGGTCGAGCAGCCGCCGCGGATCGCGTGTGGTGGCGCCGTGCAGCCACACACGCCCGGGGACGGTGTGGGCGGCGTACACCTGCCGGATCGGGGGCGTACCGGGGTCGGCGTGGCGCCCGGGGCGCCGGATGAGCGCGATCCGCACGCCGGTTCCGTCGGCGGCGGCCTCCAGCGCCCGGCCCAGCGCGGGGTCCAGGTGACTGGACGTGAGCGCCTTGGCGCCCCATGGGCCGGGCTGTTCCAGCAGCAGCCATGTCGTCGCCGTGGCCGCCGTACCGGACACCGGCTCGTCGAGGCTCCGGGAGACGGTCGCACACCTACTCACAGAGGTGAGCCTAACCTGACTTTCCCCGGGGCGACTTCCGGCCCGCCCGTGTCCTACTCCGGGAGGGGCTGCGGCGGGCGCGGACCGACGTAGTGGCCGCTGGGCCGCATGCGCAGCGGACGCTCGCCGTACTCCTCCAGCGCGTGGGCGATCCAGCCCGCGGTCCGCGCGACGGCGAAGATCGTCTCACCGGCCGTGGCCGGCATGCCGCTGGAGGCGGTGAACACCGCGAGGGCCAGGTCCACATTGGCGTGCAGCGGGGTGTGCCGGGCGGTCGTCGCGACGATGTCACGGGCCGCGAGCAGCGCGGACTCCGCGCGTGGGACCTGCTCCAGGAGGCCGAACAGCACCCGCGCGCGGGGGTCCTCGCCGGGGTACAGCCGGTGGCCGAGACCGGGGACGCGGCGGCCCGCGCGCAGCTCGTCGGCGATCACCGGGACCGCCGTGCCCTGGTCGAGCACGTCCAGGAGCATCCGGTGGGCCAGGCCGCTGGCGGCACCGTGCAACGGGCCTTCCAGCACGCCGAGCCCGGCCGAGACGGCCGCGTACGCGTGCGCCCGGGCCGAGGCGGCGACCCGCACCGCCAGTGTGGACGCCGCAAGGTCGTGGTCGGCGAGCAGTGCGAGCGCGGTGTCCAGGACGCGCAGGGAGGCCTCGTCGGCCGGGTGGCCGGTCAGCCGCCCCCACAGGCGCTGTGCCAGCGGGCCGCCGTCCTTGTGGCCGGGACGGGCCGGCGGGAGCGCGGCGACGAGGGTCGGGATGAGGACGCGCGCCGTGTTCAGCACGGCGTCCTCGGACAGGTCGAAGCGCAGCGGGTCCTCGGCCGCCGCGGCGATCGCGGCGACCCGCAGCCGGTCGACCGGGGAGGCGTGTTCGGACAGGGCGTCCACCGCGCGGCGGGCCACCGCGACGGTGGCCTCGGGCGCGGAGAACGTCACCCCGGGGGTCAGCCGGCCGGTCCACAGCCACTCCGCGACCTCCTCGTAGGAGCGGCGGGTGGCCAGGTCGACGGCGTCCACGCCCCGGTAGAAGTACCGGTCCTGTTCGATGAGCGTGATCCGGGTGCGGACGGACAGGTCCCCGCCGGAGCCCGGACTCCCGGCCGCCTCGCGCCGGTTGCGGCGGGCGAGGGCCTCCACCTCCCCGGCCTCGAACGTGCTGGACCGGCCGCCGGGTTCGCGTCTGCTGCTGAGCAGGCCGCGGCTCACGTACGCGTAGACCGTCTCGGGCTTCACGCCGAGCAGTTCGGCGGTCTCCTTGGTGCTCAGCCGGCGCCCGGGACGGTGGGGAGCGGTGTCGTGATCGCGCATGGGGGTCACCGTAGTCGCCTCTGCACATCTTGATGGCCGAATATTGATTCCATCAACGTTGACAAGCAAATAGTCAAGCATGGACAGTCGGATCAAGTCGAAGGAGAAAACCAGGAGGAAATCCATGGCCGTCAACACGACCGCCACCCCGCTCATCGACGCCCCACGCGGTCTCGCCGGCGTCGTCGTCACCGAGACCGAGATCGGTGACGTCCGGGGCCGGGAGGGCTTCTACCACTACCGCCAGTACTCGGCCGTCGACCTCGCGCGCACCCGGAGCTTCGAGGACGTCTGGCATCTCCTGGTCCACGGCACCCTCCCGGACGCCCGGCGCGGTGCCGCCTTCGCCGCCGGGACCGCCGCGCTGCGACGCCTGCCCGAGGACGTCCGCGCGGCCCTGCCCGCCATCGCCGCGGCCGGGCAGGGCTCCGGACCACTGGCCGGACTGCGCACGGCGCTGTCCCTGCTCGGCGCGGCACTGGGTTTCCGGCCCGTGTACGACATCGACGCCGACCGGCGCCGCGACGACACCGTGGCCGCCTGCGCGGCCGTACCCACCCTGCTCACCGCGCTCTACCGGCTCGGCCGCGGCCTTCACCCGGTCGAGCCGCGCGAGGACCTCTCGTACGCGGCCAACTACCTGTACATGTTGACGGGTTCGGAACCGGATCCGCGCCGGGCGCGTGCGGTCGAGCAATACCTGATCTCAACCATTGATCACGGATTCAATGCGTCAACCTTCACCGCTCGCGTCATCGCCTCCACGGGCGCCGATGTGGCGGCCTGCCTGACCGGTGCCGTCGGCGCCCTGTCCGGGCCGCTGCACGGGGGCGCGCCCAGCCGGGCCCTGGACACCCTGGACGCGATCGGCACGCCCGACCGGATCGACGCCTGGATCCGCGAGCGGGTGCTCGCCGGTGACCGCGTCATGGGCTTCGGCCACGCCGTCTACCGCACGGAGGACCCGCGGTCCCGGATGCTGCGCGAGATCGCCCTCGGCTTCGGCGGCCCGCGGGTGCGCTTCGCGGTGGAGGTCGAGCGCCGTGTGGAGGCGATCCTCGCCGAGCTGAAGCCCGGCCGTGAACTCCACACGAACGTCGAGTTCTACGCCGGTGTGGTCATGGAACTGTGCGGCCTGCCCCGGGAGATGTTCACCCCCACCTTCGCGGCGGCACGGGTCGTGGGCTGGAGCGCCAACATCCTGGAACAGGCCGCCGACTCGAAGATCATCCGCCCGGTGGCGCGGTACGTGGGCCCGGAGCCGAAGGCGGCGGTGCCCGCCGCCGAGTGAGCACGGCGGACCGCCGTGTCCCCATGCCGCCCGTCGTATCCCCGCGCCGACGGCCGCACCCCTTCGGGTCCCGTCCCGCTCGTATCCTTGACGGGCAGTCCCTGCCCGTCCGCGCATCGGGCAGCGAACCGGTGCGCGCTGGTACGTCAGAGAGGTCGCCCGTTGGGGAACAGCCTGGCACGCAGCGGCAGTCCGCAGCAGATCCCGGTCGTCGTGCTCGCCGGTTTCCTGGGCTCCGGGAAGACCACGCTCCTCAATCATCTGCTGCACCGCAGCGGAGGCAGCCGGATCGGGGCCATCGTCAACGACTTCGGGGCCATCGAGATCGACGCGATGGCCGTCGCCGGCGCCCTGGGCGACTCGACCGTCTCGCTCGGCAACGGCTGTCTGTGCTGCGCCGTCGACGCGAGCGAACTCGACCTGTACCTGGACCGGCTCGCCGCGCCCGGCACCGGGATCGACGTGATCGTCATCGAGGCCAGCGGGCTGGCCGAGCCCCGGGAACTCGTGCGCATGGTGCTCGCCAGCGAGCACCCGGGCATCGTCTACGGCGGTCTCGTCCAGGTCGTCGACGCCGCCGAGTTCGACGACACGCGGGAGAAGCACCCCGAGATCGACCGGCACCTTGCCCTCGCCGACCTGGTCGTCGTCAACAAGCTGGACCGCACGGACGACGCCGAGCGGATCCTGGAGGTCGTCCGTTCCCTCACCGGCCGCGCCGCCGTCGTTCCCGCCAGCTACGGCCGGATCGACCCCGAGTTCCTCTTCGACTGCCGGCCGAGCCAGGAGCGCCTCGGGCAGCTGTCCTTCGACGACCTGGACGACCACGACGCCGACGACCACGAAGCGGACGACCATGCCGGGCATCTGCACACCGGCTACGACAGCCTGTCCTTCACCTCCGGCGTGCCCCTGGAGCCCCGTCGGCTCATGCGGTTCCTGGACAGCCGGCCCGAGGGGCTGTACCGGATCAAGGGGTACGTCGACTTCGGGCCGTACGACCCGCTCAACCGCTACGCCGTGCACGCCGTCGGCCGGTTCCTGCGCTTCTACCCGGAGCCCTGGGCGCCCCGTGAGGACCGCCGCACCCAGCTCGTGCTGATCGGCGCCGGCATCGACGCGGACACCCTCGGCAAGGAACTGGAGGCGTGCGAGGACGACGCCCCGCACGCCGACGAACACGGCATGTGGGGCGTCCTGCGCTACGTACAGGGCCCGGACGAAGCGGATGCCGACGTGGAGGATCCGCCCGCCTAGAGCCCCCGGGCGAGCCCCGTGGAGCCCGCCCGGAGCCCGCCTACAGCACCGGTCCCGCCACCACCGCCACCGTCTTCGGCAGCGACGTGCCCGAGCCGTCCCGGCGCGGGTCCGGCTCCGGCAGGTCCGCCGGAGTGCCGTTCTTCTGCGCCGCGAGCGCGGGCGCCGGGCCCGCCCAGGCCAGCGACAGGCAGTCCTCGCCCTTCAGGAACCGCTGGCAGCGCACGCCGCCCGTGGCCCGGCCCTTGCGCGGGTACTGGTCGAACGGGGTCAGCTTGGCCGTCGTCTGCACCGAGTCGTCCAGCGTGCCGCGCGAGCCCGCCACCGTGAACACCACCGCGTCGACGGCCGGGTCGACCGCCGTGAAGGAGATGACCTTCGCGCCCTCGGTGAGCTTGATGCCCGCCATGCCGCCCGCCGGGCGGCCCTGCGGGCGGACGATGGAGGCCTGGAAGCGCAGCAGCTGCGCGTCGTCCGTGATGAACACCAGGTCCTCCTCGCCGGTGCGCAGCTCCACCGCGCCGACGATCCGGTCGCCCTCCTTGAGCGTGATGACCTCCAACTCGTCCTTGTTGGACGGGTAGTCGGGCACCACGCGCTTGACGACGCCCTGCTCGGTGCCGAGCGCGAGACCCGGGGACGATTCGTCCAGCGTGGTCAGGCAGACCACCGTCTCGTCGTCCTCCAGGGAGACGAACTCCGCCAGCGGTGCCCCTCCGGAGAGGTTCGGCGCGGTCGCCGACTCGGGCAGCTGCGGCAGGTCCACCACGTTGATCCGCAGCAGCCGGCCCGCCGAGGTCACCGCGCCGATCACCCCGCGCGCGGTCGCGGGCACCGCCGAGACGATCACGTCGTGCTTGACGCGCTTGGCGCCCGCCGCCTCCGGGAACGGCTCGTCGGTCGCCGTACGGGCCAGCAGCCCCGTCGAGGACAGCAGCACCCGGCACGGGTCGTCGGCCACCTGCAACGGGACCGTGGCCGCCGGGGCGCCCGCGGACTCCAGCAGGACCGTGCGCCGGTCGGTGCCGAACTTCTTGGCCACGGCGGCGAGTTCGGCCGAGACCAGCTTGCGCAGCTCCGCGTCCGACTCCAGGATCCGGGTCAGCTCCTCGATCTCCGCGGTGAGCTTGTCCTTCTCCGCCTCCAGCTCGATCCGGTCGTACTTGGTGAGCCGGCGCAGCGGCGTGTCGAGGATGTACTGCGTCTGCACCTCGCTCAGCGAGAAGCGCTCGATCAGGCGCTCCTTGGCCTGCGCGGAGTTCTCGCTGGACCGGATGATCCGGATGACCTCGTCGATGTCGACCAGCGCGGTCAGCAGGCCCTCGACCAGGTGCAGCCGGTCGCGCCTCTTGCCGCGGCGGAACTCACTGCGGCGCCGGACCACGTCGAAGCGGTGGTCCAGGTAGACCTCCAGCAGCTCCTTGAGGCCCAGGGTGAGCGGCTGGCCGTCGACCAGGGCGACGTTGTTGATGCCGAAGGACTCCTCCATCGGGGTCAGCTTGTACAGCTGCTCCAGGATCGCCTCCGGCACGAAGCCGTTCTTGATCTCGATGACCAGGCGCAGGCCGTGCTCGCGGTCGGTGAGGTCCTTGACGTCGGCGATGCCCTGGACCTTCTTCGCGTTGACCAGGTCCTTGATCTTCGCGATGACCTTCTCGGGGCCGACCGTGAACGGCAGCTCGGTGACCACCAGGCCCTTGCGACGGGCGGTCACGGGCTCGACCGAGACCGTCGCGCGCATCTTGAAGGTGCCACGGCCGGTCGCGTACGCGTCCCGGATGCCGTCCAGGCCGACGATCCGGCCGCCGGTGGGCAGGTCCGGGCCCGGGACGTGCTTCATCAGCGCGTCCAGGTCCGCGTTCGGGTTCCGGATCAGGTGGCGGGCGGCGGCGATGACCTCGCGCAGGTTGTGCGGCGGCATGTTCGTCGCCATGCCGACCGCGATGCCCGAGGAGCCGTTGACCAGCAGGTTCGGGAAGGCGGCGGGCAGCGCCACCGGCTCCTGCTCCTGGCCGTCGTAGTTCGGCGCGAAGTCGACCGTGTCCTCGTCGATCGACTCGGTCATCAGGCTCGTGGCCTCGGCCATCCGGCACTCGGTGTACCGCATGGCGGCCGGCGGGTCGTCGTTGCCCAGCGAGCCGAAGTTGCCGTGGCCGTCGACCAGCGGCACGCGCATGGAGAAGGGCTGCGCCATGCGCACCAGGGCGTCGTAGATCGACGCGTCGCCGTGCGGGTGCAGCTTGCCCATGACCTCGCCGACCACACGCGCGCACTTCACGTAGCCGCGCTCGGGGCGCAGGCCCATCTCGTTCATCTGGTACACGATCCGGCGGTGCACCGGCTTCAGGCCGTCACGGGCGTCCGGCAGGGCGCGCGAGTAGATGACCGAGTACGCGTACTCCAGGTAGGAGCCACGCATCTCGTCCACGACGTCGATGTCGAGGATCCTCTCCTCGAACGAATCGTCGGGCGGCGGGGTCTTCGTGCTGCGGCGGGCCATCGCTGCCGGCTCCTTGCTGAAAGGATGGACGGAACTGACGCCGACCATTGTGGACCGACACACTGACAACCCGTGCCACGACCCGGTTCCGGAGGGCCTGCCGGGAGCCGGGGCCGGGTCCCGGGGGATCGCGATATCCGCTGTGGGCGTACGTCCCGCGGGAACTTCGCCGAGGCCCCGCACGCTTTGCATACAGTGGCAGGAACGGCAGGAAAACCGCGGTTTCCATCAACCGCCTCCGCTCGCGAAGGGACGTACATGCCCATGGGTCACACGACCACAGCCGAGGCAGGCTCCGGGGGCCTGACAGCGACCGAGCACCGCCTGGCCAACGGTCTGCGCGTGGTGCTCTCCGAGGACCACCTGACCCCGGTGGCGGCGGTCTGCCTCTGGTACGACGTCGGCTCCCGCCACGAAGTCAAGGGGCGTACCGGCCTGGCCCACCTCTTCGAGCACCTGATGTTCCAGGGCTCCGCGCAGGTCAAGGGCAACGGCCACTTCGAACTGGTGCAGGGCGCCGGCGGCTCGCTGAACGGCACGACGAGCTTCGAGCGCACCAACTACTTCGAGACCATGCCCGCCCACCAGCTGGAGCTGGCGCTCTGGCTGGAGGCCGACCGCATGGGCTCGCTGCTGGCCGCCCTGGACGACGAGTCCATGGAGAACCAGCGGGACGTCGTCAAGAACGAGCGCCGCCAGCGCTACGACAACGTGCCCTACGGCACCGCCTTCGAGAAGCTGACCGCGCTCTCCTACCCGGAGGGCCACCCTTACCACCACACGCCGATCGGCTCCATGGCGGACCTGGACGCGGCCACCCTGGAGGACGCCCGCCAGTTCTTCCGCACCTACTACGCGCCGAACAACGCGGTGCTCTCCGTGGTCGGCGACATCGATCCGCAGCAGACCCTGGCCTGGATCGAGAAGTACTTCGGCTCCATCCCGTCCCACGACGGCAAGCCCGCCCCCCGCGACGGCTCGCTGCCGGACATCATCGGCGAGCAGCTGCGCGAGGTCCTCGTGGAGGAGGTCCCGGCGCGCGCCCTGATGGCCGCCTACCGGCTCCCGCACGACGGCACGCGCGCGTGCGACGCGGCCGACCTCGCCCTGACCATCCTGGGCGGCGGCGAGTCCTCCCGCCTGTACAACCGGCTGGTGCGCCGGGACCGGACGGCCGTCGCGGCCGGCTTCGGCCTGCTGCGCCTGGCCGGCGCGCCCTCCATGGGCTGGCTGGACGTGAAGACCTCCGGTGACGTCGAGGTGCCGGTCATCGAGGCCGCCATCGACGAGGAGCTGGCCCGGTTCGCCGCGGAGGGCCCCACGCCCGAGGAGATGGAGCGCGCCCAGGCCCAGCTGGAGCGCGAGTGGCTGGACCGGCTCGGCACGGTCGCCGGCCGCGCCGACGAACTGTGCCGGTACGCGGTCCTGTTCGGCGACCCGCAGCTCGCCCTGACCGCCGTCAAGCGCGTCCTCGAGGTCACCCCGCAGGAGGTCCAGGAGGTCGCCAAGGCCCGCCTGCGGCCCGACAACCGCGCGGTCCTCGTCTACGAGCCGAAGTCCCCGGAGGCCGTCCCGGACGCCGGGGTCCCCGAGGACCCGGAGCAGGAAGCGACCGTAGAGGCCGGCAACGAGAACGAGGAGACGGCCAAGTGACCGAGCTCGCCACCATGGACTTCCACCCCCAGCCGCAGCCCGGCGAGGCCAGGCCGTGGGCGTTCCCGGCGCCCGAGCGCGGCACGCTCGACAACGGCTTGACCGTGCTGCGCTGCCACCGCCCGGGCCAGCAGGTCGTCGCCGTCGAGGTGCTGCTGGACGCGCCGCTGGACGCCGAGCCGGCCGGCCTGGACGGCGTCGCCACGATCATGGCGCGGGCCTTCTCCGAGGGCACCGACAAGCACTCCGCCGAGGAGTTCGCCGCCGAGCTGGAGCGCGCGGGCGCCACCCTCGACGCGCACGCCGACCACCCCGGTGTCCGGCTCAGCCTGGAGGTCCCGGCCTCCCGCCTGGCCAAGGGCCTCGGCCTGCTCGCCGACGCCCTGCGCGCGCCCGCCTTCGCCGCGAGCGAGGTCGAGCGGCTGGTCCGCAACCGCCTGGACGAGATCCCGCACGAGCTGGCCAACCCCTCCCGCCGGGCCGCCAAGGAACTCTCCAAGGAGCTGTTCCCGGCGACCTCGCGCATGTCCCGTCCGCGCCAGGGCACCGAGGAGACGGTCGAGAAGATCGACGAGGCGGCCGTACGCGCCTTCTACGACCGTCATGTGCGGCCCGCCACGGCCACCGTCGTCGTCGTCGGCGACCTGACCGGCGCCGACCTGGACGCGCTGCTGGGCGACACCCTGGGCGCGTGGACCGGCACCCCGGGCGAGCCCCGGCCGGTGCCGCCGGTGACCGCCGACGACACCGGGCGCGTGGTCATCGTGGACCGGCCCGGCGCGGTCCAGACGCAGCTGCTCATCGGCCGCATCGGTCCCGACCGGCACGACCGGGTGTGGCCCGCCCAGGTGCTCGGCACGTACTGCCTCGGCGGCACCCTCACCTCCCGCCTGGACCGCGTGCTGCGCGAGGAGAAGGGCTACACCTACGGCGTGCGGGCCTTCGGGCAGGTCCTGCGGTCCGCGCCGGACGGCACGGGCGCGGCGATGCTCGCCATCAGCGGCTCCGTGGACACCCCGAACACCGGCCCGGCGCTGGACGATCTGTGGAAGGTGCTGCGCACGGTCGCGGCGGACGGCCTGACCGACGCCGAGCGGGACGTCGCCGTGCAGAACCTGGTCGGTGTGGCGCCGCTGAAGTACGAGACCGCGGCGGCCGTCGCGAGCACGCTGGCGGACCAGGTCGAGCAGCACCTGCCCGACGACTTCCAGGCGACGCTGTACCAGCAGCTGGCGGCCACGGGCACGGTGGAGGCCACCGCGGCGGTCGTGAACGCCTTCCCGGTGGACCGCCTGGTGACCGTCCTCGTCGGTGACGCGTCGCAGATCAAGGCGCCGGTGGAGGCGCTGGGCATCGGTGAAGTGACCGTGGTGGCGGCCGAGTAGACGCGACCGTGACGGCGGCCGGATGACGGCACGCGCGCGTGGGGCCCTGGCGACCTACAGGTCGTCAGGGCCCCATGGTGTTCCACTCCGACCCCCGGTGCCCGTTTTGGGGCGGAGGTTGCCTGTCTGCCCTGTGGGATGCGCTACAAAAGCCGGGATGCGTTTGAGGATTGACAGCGTGCTTGCGTAGCTTCGTCCGGGCTGTTCGTCAGGCAGTGCGCCGCATCCGCGGCACCGGACAGTCATCGCCGAGTCCCCGTACGGCGCGAGCCAGGGGAGCCGGGGACCCACCGTCCCTGGGGTGAATCGGGCGCCCGCGCGACCGCGAGGGGGCTCGTAGGAGACCTTCCTGCTCCGAACCCGTCAGCTAACCCGGTAGGCGAGAGGGAAGGAAAGGACCAGCCACTTCATGGCGTTCATGTGCGCCACCGGGAAGCACCGCAAGCCCGGCCGGGTCAAGCGGACCACCGTTCAGGCGGCCGGCGTCGCGGCCCTCACCACCACCGGTGTGATCGGCACCCTCGCCGCCTCCCCGGCGCTCGCCGCCGAGAACTCCACGGAGCAGACCGGCCTCACCCCGGTCGTCGCCGCGTCCGAGGACGTCGCCGACGAGATCGGCGCGCAGGCCGCCGCGCAGCAGCAGGCCGCCGAGCAGAGGGCGGCCGAGGAGGCCGCGGCGAAGGCGGCGGCCGAGCGAGCGGAGGAGATCCGCGCCGCCAAGGCCCGGGCCGCCCGCGAGGCGGAGCGCAAGCGGCTGAACGCCTTCGTCGCCCCGATCGCCCACTCGTACGTCTCCACCGCCTACCAGGCCGGCAGCTCCCTGTGGTCCTCCGGTGCGCACACCGGCATCGACTTCCACGCGGCCAGCGGCACGGCCGTCCACGCGGTGGGCTCCGGCACGGTCGTCTCCGCGGGCTGGGGCGGCGCGTACGGCAACCAGGTCGTGATCCGCATGGCCGACGGCATGTACACCCAGTACGGACACCTGTCGTCCATCGGGGTCACGGTGGGCCAGAAGGTCGTCCCGGGCCAGCAGATCGGCCTGTCCGGCGCCACCGGCAACGTCACCGGCCCGCACCTCCACTTCGAGGCGCGCACGACCCCCGAGTACGGCTCCGACGTCGACCCCGTCGCCTACCTCCGCAAGCACGGCGTGAACGTCTGACACCGACCGCACGACTGTCCGAGGCCCCGGCTCACCGAGCCGGGGCTTTCGCCGTTTTTCATGGTGTCCGCCGGATCCGCTGTCCAAAAAATAGCCATGGATTAGGGCCCGCCGTCGGAAATTCCGGCTCATTGGAATAGAGTCACGGAACACGCGTCCATCGTCGACGTTTCACGGGGATTAAGACGGAGGTCGGTCATGCGTATTCCGGCGCACTCGGTGTGCACGGCCATCCGGGACGACATCGTCGCGGGTGTCTACGAGCGCGGCAGCCGCCTCACCGAGGAAGTCCTGGCCCGCCGCTACGGCGTCTCGCGCGTCCCCGTCCGCGAGGCCCTGCGCACCCTGGAGGCCGAGGGCTTCGTGGTGACGCGCCGGCACGCGGGCGCGTGCGTGGCCGAGCCGACCGAGCAGGAGGCCGCCGACCTGCTGGAGATGCGGACGCTGCTGGAGCCGCTGGGCGCCGCCCGGGCCGCCCAGCGGCGCACCGAGGCGCATCTGAAGGTGCTGCGCGGTCTGGTCCGGCTGGGTCAGGAGAGGGCCCGCAGAGGCAGCAACGAGGATCTGCGGTCGCTGGGCGGCTGGTTCCACGAGACGCTCGCCCAGGCCTCCGGCAGCACCTCGCTGACCTCGATGCTCACCCAGCTGCGGCACAAGATCGCCTGGATGTACACGGTGGAGGCGCCGGCCAGTCCGGTGGAGTCCTGGACGGAGCACGGTGCCATCGTGGACGCGGTGGCGCGCGGCGACGCCGAGCGCGCCCGGGCGCTCACCGCGCTGCACGCCGAGCGTGCGACGGGCGCGCACCGGCTGGGCTTTTCCCCCGCCGCGGAGCGCGTGAGGACTTCGCAACATGCAGTAAACATGTCGGGCCCGCGACATTAACAAGCGCACCGTATACAAAGAAGAGTTATTCCGGGCCGGGTATTTCCTGCTGCCCGAATTCATCCTGTCGTAATTCGCCGGAGCTCTCCGGGCGGCGGCGGGCGGTAAATCGACGGCACATCGGATCGAGCGCGCCCGCAAACGGCGAAGCCGCGCCGCCCGGAAAGGCGAACGCGGCTCCGGCGCTCTGTGCGGTGGTCGCTCAGACGGTCTCGGGCAGCTCTTCCAGGCCCTCGGAGACCAGCTTGGCCAGACGGTCCAGGGCGGCGTCGGCGCCCTCGGCGTCGGAGGCGAGGACGATCTCCTCGCCACCCTGGGCGCCCAGGCCCAGGACGGCCAGCATGGAGGCCGCGTTGACGGGGTTGCCCCCGGCCTTGGCGATCGTCACCGGGACGCCTGCGGCCGTGGCGGCTCGGACGAAGATGGAGGCGGGGCGGGCGTGGAGGCCCTCGGCCCAGCCGACGTTGACGCGGCGCTCAGCCATGTGTTGCTGCCCTTCGGTGTTCAGGGTTGTCTAGACCAGTTTCCCATATCGTGAAGCGCGTCCGGAGCGGACCTGCGTCCGCTCCGGTGTGGCACCGGACCGCGGCCTCGGTCCGGCTTCCCGTCCTCCACAGACTGCCTCGCGCCGTTGTCGGACGCGAGCCGTACTCTGGGGCCCATGCAGACCTCGGCGGACCGGCAGGACCGGCACCAGTACCCCGCCCACTGGGAGGCGGACGTGGTGCTGCGCGACGGTGGCACCGCGCGCATCAGGCCCATCACCGTTGATGACGCCGACCGCCTGGTCAGTTTCTACGAGCAGGTCTCGGACGAGTCGAAGTACTACCGCTTCTTCGCGCCGTACCCACGGCTCTCCGCCAAGGACGTCCACCGCTTCACGCACCACGACTTTGTGGACCGGGTGGGACTCGCGGCCACCATCGGCGGCGAGTTCATCGCCACCGTACGCTATGACCGCATCGGTACCGACGGCATGCCCGCGTCCGCGCCCGCCGACGAGGCCGAGGTCGCCTTCCTGGTGCAGGACGCCCACCAGGGCCGCGGGGTCGCCTCCGCCCTGCTGGAGCACATCGCGGCCGTCGCCCGCGAGCGGGGCATCCGCCGCTTCGCCGCCGAGGTGCTGCCCGCCAACACCAAGATGATCAAGGTCTTCACGGACGCCGGCTACACCCAGAAGCGCAGCTTCGAGGACGGCGTCGTCCGCCTGGAGTTCGACCTCGAACCCACCGACCGCTCCCTCGCCGTGCAGCGCGCGCGGGAGCAGCGCGCCGAGGCCCGTTCCGTACGCAGGCTCCTCGCGCCCGGCTCCGTCGCGGTGGTCGGTGTCGGCCGCGCCCCCGGCGGGGTGGGCCGCGGCGTCCTCGGCAACCTGCGCGACGCCGGCTACCCCGGCCGCCTGTACGCGGTGAACAAGGCGTTCCCGGAAGACCTCAAGGAGGTCGACGGAGTGCCCGCGCACCGCTCGGTGCGGGACATCGACGGGCATGTCGACCTGGCCGTCGTCGCCGTACCGGCCGCGCACGTGCCCGCCGTGGTCGCCGAGTGCGGGGAGCACGGCGTCCAGGGGCTGGTGGTGCTCTCCGCCGGATACGCCGAGAGCGGGCCCGAGGGGCGCGAGCGGCAGCGGGCCCTCGTGCGGGCCGCGCGCGCCTACGGCATGCGGATCATCGGCCCGAACGCGTTCGGGATCATCAACACCGCCCCGGACGTCCGGCTGAACGCCTCGCTCGCCCCGGAGATGCCCCGTCCGGGCCGCATCGGGCTGTTCGCCCAGTCCGGTGCCATCGGCATCGCCCTGCTGTCCCGGCTGCACCGGCGCGGCGGAGGGGTCACCGGGGTCACCGGCGTCTCCACGTTCGTGTCCGCCGGCAACCGCGCCGACGTCTCCGGCAACGACGTCCTCCAGTACTGGTACGACGACCCGGAGACCGACGTCGTCCTCATGTACCTGGAGTCGATCGGCAACCCCCGCAAGTTCACCCGCCTCGCCCGGCGGACGGCGGCGGCCAAGCCACTGGTCGTGGTGCAGGGGACCGGCACGGCGCCGCAGGGACACGCGGTCCGGGCCACCCGGCTGCCGTACGAGACCGTCTCCGCGCTGCTCCGGCAGGCCGGTGTGATCCGGGTCGACACGATCACCGAGCTGGTCGACGCCGGCCTGCTGCTCGCGCGGCAGCCGCTGCCCGCCGGGCCGCGCGTGGCCATCCTCGGCAACTCCGAGTCGCTGGGCGTGCTGACGTACGACCGGTGCCTCGCCGAGGGGCTGCGGCCCGCGCGGCCGGTGGACCTGACGACCGCGGCGACGGCGGAGGACTTCCACCGGGCGCTCGCCGCCGCGCTGGCCGACGGCACCAACGACGCCGTCGTCGTCACGGCGATCCCCGCCATCGGGGAGGGCTCACCGGGGGACGCGGAGCTGGCGCAGGCGCTGCGGTCGGCCGCGGCGACGGTGCCGGGCAAGCCGGTGCTCGTGGTGCACGTGGAGCTGGGGGGACTGGCGGAGGCGTTGTCGGCCGCGGCGAGCACCGCACCGGGTGCCGTCGAGAAGGTGCCCGGCACCGAGGGAGCGGCGGTCCCCGCCCCACGGACCACCCCGCCCGAAGGCACCCACCTCATCCCCGCCTACCCCGCCGCCGAACGTGCCGTCCGCGCCCTCGCCGAAGCCGTGAGGTACGCGCAGTGGCGGCGGGAGGCCGCCGATCCCGGGAAGGTGCCGGAGTACGACGACATCGACGAGAAGGGGGCCGCCCGGCTGATCGGCGAGCTGCTCGCGCGCGGGCAGGGGCTCACCATCTCCGACGCGGAGACCTGTGAACTGCTCGCCAGGTACGGCATACCCGTGCGCCGCGCCCTGCCCGCCCTCACCCCGGACGCCGCCGTCGAGGCCGCCCGCGCGCTCGGCTACCCGGTGGCCCTCAAGGCCACCGCCCCGCACCTCAGGCACCGCGCCGACCTGGGCGGCGTACGCCTGGACCTCGCGGACGAGGAGCAACTACTGCGGGCGTACGCCGAATTGACCGAGCTGTTCGGGCCGCCGGAGGAGCTGCGGCCGGTGGTGCAGGGGATGGCACCCCGCGGGGTCGACACGGTCGTACGGGCCGTGATCGACCCGGCGGCCGGGGCCGTGCTGTCCTTCGGGCTCGCCGGGGCCGCCTCCCAGCTGCTCGGCGACATGGCCCACCGGCTGGTCCCCGTCACCGACCGGGAGGCCACCTCGCTGGTGCGGTCGATCCGGACGGCACCGCTGCTGTTCGGCTGGCGCGGCTCCACCCCGGTGGACACCCCGGCCCTGGAGGAACTGCTGCTGCGGGTGTCGCGGCTGGTCGACGACCATCCGGAGGTGGTCGCCGTCACCCTGGAGCCGGTCGTCGTCGCCCCCCACGGAGCCAGCGTGCTCGGCGCCACGGTACGGCTCGCACCCCCACCGGCCCGCGACGACCTGGGCCCACGGACCCTGCCGGCGTACTGAGCGGGCACCGCCGCGCCGAGATCGGCCGCGCCCCGGCCTCCCGACCGGTCACGTGTGCTCGCGACTGGCCCGGACCGCCCTTGCCCACGGATTAGGATGGACGCCATGGCCAAGACCAGTACGACGACCCAGGGGCTGCGCGCGGCGATCGAGCGCAGCGGCTACTACCCGGCCCTCGTGGCCGAGGCGGTGGAGGCCGCAGTGGGCGGCGAGCCCATCCGGTCGTACCTGGTCCACCAGGAGACCACGTTCGACCAGAACGAGGTGCGCCGGCACGTCACCGTGCTCGTCCTGACCGGCAACCGGTTCATCGTCAGCCACACCGACGAGCAGGCCGCCGACACCACGTCCCCGACGCCGTACGCCACCACCTCCACCGAGTCGGTGAAGCTCGACCGGATCTCCTCGGTCGTCGTCAGCCGGGTGGTCGCGAACCCCGAGCAGTACACGCCGGGTACCCTGCCCCGCGAGGTCGTGCTGACCATCGGCTGGGGCGCGGTCAGCCGCATCGACCTGGAGCCCGCCGCCTGCGGCGACCCCAACTGCGACGCCGACCACGGCTACACGGGCAGCTCCACGGCGGACGACCTCAGCCTGCGCGTCAGCGAGGCCGGGGACGGCCCGGAGACGGTGCGCCAGGCGCTCGCCTTCGCGCAGGCCATCTCGGAGGCGACCGCGGACGTCACGCGCTGATGTCCCAGCTCTCCGCCTGGGACCACCCGGAACCCCTCGCCCTGGACACCGCGCCGCTGCCGGAGTACGGCACCGGCTCCCTCGCCGACCTGCTGCCCACCCTGGCCGCCGGCATGGGCGTGCCCGGTCTGACCGCCACGATCGAGGAACTGACCCCCGCCGACCGGGTCTGCGTCTTCCTCATCGACGGCCTCGGCTGGGAGCAGCTGAAGGCCCACCCGGACGAGGCCCCGTTCCTGACCTCCCTGCTCGGCAGCTCGCGCGGCGGCACCGGCCGCCCGCTCACCGCCGGCTACCCGGCGACGACCGCGACCTCCCTCGCCTCCGTCGGCACCGGCCTGCCGCCCGGCGCCCACGGCCTGCCCGGCTACACCGTGCGCAACCCGGAGACCGGCGCGCTGATGAACCAGCTCCGCTGGCAGCCGTACACCGAACCGCGCCCCTGGCAGCCGTACCCCACCGTCTTCCAGCTCGCCCACCAGGCCGGGGTGCACGCCGCCCAGGTGTCCTCGCCCGCCTTCGAGCACACCCCGCTCACCAAGGTGGCGCTCAGCGGCGGCAGCTTCCGCGGCCGGCTCACCGGCGAGGAGCGCATGGACCTCGCGGCCGAGCAACTGGCCGCCGCGGACCGCGCGCTGGTGTACACGTACTACGCCGAACTGGACGGCTCCGGACACCGCTACGGCATCGCCTCCGACACCTGGCGCGGTCAGCTCATGTACGTCGACCGGCTCGCCCAGCGCCTGGCGGAGCAGCTGCCGCCGCGCAGCGCCCTCTACGTCACCGCCGACCACGGCATGGTCGACATCCCGTTCGACGAGCGGCACCGCATCGACTTCGACGAGGACTGGGAACTGCGCGCCGGGGTCGCGCTGCTGGGCGGCGAGGGCCGCGCCCGGCACGTGTACGCGGTGCCGGGCGCGGAGAACGACGTACTGACCTGTTGGCGCGAGGTGCTCGGGGAGCAGTTCTGGGTGGCCTCACGGGACGAGGCGATCGCGGCCGGCTGGTTCGGGCCGCAGGTGGAGGAGCGCGTGTACCCGCGGATCGGGGACGTGGTCGCCGCCGCGCACGACGACGTCCTGATCATCGCCTCCGAGCGGGAGCCCAAGGAGTCGGCGCTGGTCGGCAACCACGGCTCGATGACCCCTGCGGAGCAGCTGGTCCCGCTGCTCGAAGTACGCTCCTGAACCGCCCCCCGTCTTCAGCGACTCGCCGAAAGGTGCTCAACTCCTCATGCCCGAGCTGGTGTTCTTCTCCGGAACGATGGACTGCGGGAAGTCGACGCTGGCTCTGCAGATCGAGCACAACCGCTCCGCGCGCGGCCTGGCCGGCATGATCTTCACCCGGGACGACCGCGCCGGCGAGGGCAAGCTCTCCTCCCGGCTGGGCCTGGTCACCGACGCGGTGGAGGTCGAGGACGGCCAGGACCTGTACGCCTATCTCGTGGACCATCTCTCGCGGGGCGGCCGGGCCGACTATGTGATCGCGGACGAGGCGCAGTTCCTCGCGCCCGAGCAGATCGACCAGCTCGCGCGCGTGGTGGACGATCTCGGCCTGGACGTGTTCGCCTTCGGCATCACCACCGACTTCCGCTCCAAGCTGTTCCCCGGCTCCCAGCGGCTGGTGGAGCTGGCCGACCGGATCGAGGTGCTCCAGGTGGAGGCGCTGTGCTGGTGCGGCGCCCGCGCCACGCACAACGCCCGCACGATAGACGGTGAGATGGTGGTCGAGGGCGCCCAGGTGGTCGTCGGCGATGTCAACCAGTCCGCGGGCCAGGTCGGCTACGAGGTGCTGTGCCGGCGCCACCACCGGCGCCGGATGACCGCGGCGACGGCCCGCGCGGCGGCCCTGTCCCCGGACGTGCTGCCCGTCCCGTCCTCCGGAACCCCCTGAGTCTCAGCGCGGCTCCTGGACCACCGAGAACTCGGCGCCCTCCGGGTCCGCCACCGTCGCCAGCCGCCCGTGCGGGCCGTCGTGGGCCGGCTTGAGGATCCGGCCGCCCAGGCCGGTGACCTGCCGCAGCGTCTCGGCGAGGTCGGCGACCTCGAAGTACGTCTCCCAGTACGGCCCCCGGTCCGGGGGCAGGCCGTGGCCCACGCCGTGCAGCCCGGCCACCGGACGGCCGTCGAGGCGCAGGGTCAGATAGTCGAAGTCGGCGGAGACCACCGGCTCCTCCTCGTAGCCGAACACACTCCTGTAGAACTTGGCGACGCTCTCGGTCTCGAAGGTGACCAGTTCGTTCCAGACGGGCGTGCCGGGTACGCCGGTGACCGACGTGCCGAGATACGCGGAGTCCTGCCAGATCCCGAACACCGCCCCGGAGGGATCGGAGGCGATCGCCATCCGCCCGGCCTCCGCCGCGTCCAGCGGCCCGACGGCCAGCGTGCCGCCGCACAACCGTACGGTGTCCGCGGTCTGGTCCACGTCGTCCGAGGCGAAGTACGGCGTCCAGGCGACCGGCAGCCGGCGGTCCGGCGGCAGCTGGCCCATGCCGGCGACCTCCCGCCCGTCCAGCAGCGCCCGCACATAGGGTCCGAGCTGCTGCGGGCCCGGCAGGAACTCCCAGCCGAACAGCTCACCGTAGAACTCCTCGGTGGCGTCCAGCGCGTGCACCATCAGGCTCACCCAGCAGGGCGTGCCGGGCACGCGCCGCGCGTGCGGACCGGCCGACTCCCGTGCCTCGGTCATCGATCACTCTCTCCCCGGCCCCTCGTGGTGGCCGTCTCGCTTCCGCTGCCCGGAAACGGTGTCCACGCCGCTGGCGCGTACGCCCGTGCCGGTGCCCGCATCCTCCGCGGTGCCGGGGGCCGTACCGCCCGCTCGGCCGTACTCCGGGAGGATGCCCGATCTGCCGTCTTCCGCCGCTTCCTGACGATGGCCGGCGGGTGTCCGTCGGCTGTACAGCACGTGCTCGATCACGTACGCCGGGTGATCGAGTGGGTCCGGCCGAGCAGAGTAGCCGGACCTGGACGCCGCGGCCACCCCTGGCGTATGGATGGACGCCATGACAGCCATCATCACCGCATCCGAACTCGCACACGAGCTGACCGGCGGCAACCCGCCGGTACTGCTGGACGTGCGCTGGCAGCTGACCACGGCGAAGGCGCCGGGCGCTCCGGCCTTCGACGGCCGGGCCGAGTACGCGGCCGGCCACCTCCCCGGCGCGGTCTTCGTCGACCTGGACCGGGAGCTGGCCGCCGCGCCCGGCACACACGGCCGGCACCCGCTGCCCGGCCTGGCGGAGTTCGGTGCCGCGATGCGCCGCGCGGGCGTGTCGGCGGGCCGGCCGGTCGTCGTGTACGACGGCGGGCAGGGCTGGGCCGCCGCGCGCGCGTGGTGGTTGCTGCGCTGGACGGGTCACCCGGACGTGCGGGTGCTCGACGGCGGGTTGCCGTCCTGGGAGGGCGAGCTGTCCACCGGGACGCCGGTGCCGGAAGAGGGCGACTTCGAGCCGGCGCCGGGCGCGGCTGGACTGCTGGACGCGGACGGTGCCGCGGCCCTGGCCCGCACGGGTGTGCTGCTGGACGCGCGCGCGGGTGAGCGGTACCGGGGTGAGGTGGAGCCGATCGACCGGGTCGGCGGGCACATCCCGGGCGCGGTGTCGGCGCCGACGACGGAGAACGTGGGCCCGGACGGCCGCTTCCTGCCCGCGGCGGAACTGAGGGACCGCTTCAAGGCCCTGGGGGTGTCCGAGGACACCGAAGTGGGCGTGTACTGCGGTTCGGGCGTCTCCGCCGCCCACGAGGTCCTCGCGCTGGCGGTGGCGGGCATTCCGGCGGCCCTGTACGTCGGTTCCTGGTCCGAGTGGTCCGCGGACCCGTCCCGGCCGGTGGCGGTGGGGGCGGATCCGCAGTAACCGGGCAGCCGGAAGAGGGGGCACGCGCGCGTGCCCCCTCCTGTCCGTACGACAGTCCTACTCCTGCTTCTTGCGGCGCGTGCCGAACACGATCTCGTCCCAGCTCGGTACGGCGGCGCGACGACCGGGGCGGACACCGTCGGCCTCGGCCTGGCGGTCGGTCGCGCCGATGAGCCGGTCGCGGTGGCTGCCGACGGAGCGCGGCATGAGGACGTCCGCGTAGGCCGAGCCGGCGGACGCGGCGGGCGCCGGCGGCTCCTCGGCGGCGGGCTCCTCCTCAGGCTCCTCCGAGGCCTCCGACGGGCGTTCCGGGACCACCAGGTCGCCCCGGAAGCTCGGCACGGCCTCCAGCAGGCTGGTCAGCGAGTCGCGTTCGCCCGTGCTCTCCTCGGCCGGCTCGGACGACTGCGCCGGCAGGCTGGGCCGCTCGCGGTCGCTCCGGTCGAGAGCGCGGTCCATGGAGCGCTCGCGCGGCAGCCGGGCGATCCGCGGGACGAACGGGAAGCTCGGCTCCGGCACGGCGAGGTCGTCGGACTCGCCGATCAGCGAGCGCGCCTCGTCGTCGACGGCCTGGACGAGTCGCCGGGGCGGGTCGTACGTCCAGCTCGCCGAGTGCGGTTCGCCCGCGACCCGGTAGACGAGGAGCACTTCCCAAGTGCCGTCGTCGCGGCGCCAGGAGTCCCACTGCACGGTGTCCTTCTCGGCACCGCGCAGCAGCAGCCGCTCCTGCACGGCCTCGCCGAGCAGCGGGCCGGAGTTCTCGCCGGGGCGGCGGACCGGGGTCTTGCGGGCCCGCTCGGCCATGAAGGCGCGCTCGGCCAGCACCGGACCCTCGAAGCGCCGTACCCGGTCGACGGGGATGCCGGCGAGCTGCGCGACCTCCTCCGCCGTGGCACCTGCTCTTATCCGGGCCTGGATGTCCCGCGGGCGCAGATGGCTCTCGACCTCGATCTCGATCTGGCCGAGGCGAGGCCGGTCGCCGCGGACGGCGGCGCGCAGCCGTTCGTCGATCGGAAGCGTGTACTCCGTAGAGTCGGCAGCCTTCAGCACCAGCCGTGTGCCGTCATTCGAGACGGCCACGACACGCAGTTCGGGCATGGGGACCTCCCGGGTGGTGCCTGCCGACGTCACGTGCGTCGCTGCTTCCGCTAGTCGAGTGTGGCCTGCCCGGGTGCAGCCTGCCACAACCTTGCCGAGTTGCCCGGCGTGTCGGGCGCGGGCCCGGGATCGCCGTTATGGCACGGTTACCTGTTCGCAACGCTAAGTGACCAACTCCGTCACCCTGTGCAACTAGCCCCCTCCCGGCGATCCTGCAAGGTCGCGGGCACCCTGGTGGGAGACCGGACCCAGGGCTCGCAACAGTACTCCATTTGGACCACGTGCGTGGATTGGCGCGCCGCCCAACTTCTGGCAAGGGGTGCGACTTGACCGTCCGCAACCGGTTTTGTGGATCATGAACGTGGCGAACTTCACGCAATCGCCAGAAACGGAACTAATGGTTTCGTCCGTACGTCCCCTTCTCGTGCAGTCGGCCGACCAATGTCGGCAACTGCGGCAAGTGCTCCGTGAGGTACGGGAAAGGCAGGCAAGTTCCGGGTATGCGTGAGACGCCCGACACGGGTCGGAAGCGGATCGACCTGAGCGTCCCCCAGGTCGCGGGCAGCGCCCTGGCGGCGGTGGTGGCGGCCAAACTGGCTTCGTACTTCGGGGTGTACGGCACGATCCTCGGCGCCGGCGTCGTCAGCGTCGTCGCCACCTGCGGCGGCTCGCTCTTCCAGCACTTCTTCAAGCGGACCGGGGAGCAGCTCCGGGAGAAGACCGCGGTGGCGGCCCGGCCGCAGGAGGAGCGGGAAACGCGGGCACAGGAGCGGCAGACGTCCCCGCCGCCGGGCGAGTTCACCGAGGGGACCGTCTACCGCGCACGGGCCAGGAGCCGGCGCCGCCCGCTGGTCGCCGCCGCCCTGGTCTTCGGGGTCACGCTGGCCGGTATCACGGCGTACGAGCTGGTCTCCGGGAACAGCTTCAGCGGCGGTACGGGGACGACGGTGAGCGACGCCGTCACCGGACGGGGCTCCTCCGGCGCCAAGTCCGGTGAGGCACCCGCCCCTTCGGGCACCCCGTCCCCGGAGCGCACGCCGCCCACCGGCGGTGGTACGAGCCGCGGCACGCCCCCGGAGCCCGGCGGCTCACCCAGCGGGCAGCCGGCCGGGCAGCCGGACTCCGCCCGGAGCGGGGAACCGAGCGGCGACCCGGCCACCCCGGCCCCCACGCCCACTGCGCCCAGCGCGTCCGCCACGACGCCTACGCCCCCAGAACCCTCCGCAGATAGTCGTTCTGGAACAGCCGGTCCGGGTCCAGACGATCCCGCAGCGCCGTGAACTCGCCGAAGCGCGGGTACACCCGGGCGAAGTACTCCGCGTCCCGCGTGTGCACCTTGCCCCAGTGCGGGCGCCCCTCGTGCGCGGTGAAGATCCGCTCGGCGGCCGTGAAGTACGCCTGGTACGGCGTGCCCCGGGACATGTGCACGGCGATGTAGGCGCTGTCCCGGCCGGAGGCGGTGGACAGGGTGATGTCGTCGGCCGGGGCGGTGCGCACCTCGACCGGGAAGCTGACGCGCAGCCCGGAGCGGTCGACCATGGCCCTCACTTCGCGCAGCGTCTCCACCAGGGCCGCGCGCGGGACGGCGTACTCCATCTCCACGAAGCGCACCCGGCGCGGTGAGGTGAAGACCTTGTAAGGGATGTCCGTGTACGTCCGCGCGGACAGGGCCCTGCTGGAGATCTGCGCGATCGCCGGAACGGTCGCCGGGACCGCGCGGCCGACCCACTGGGCCACCTGGAAGACGCCGTTGGAGAGGAACTCGTCCTCGAACCAGCCCGCGAGCTGTCCCACCGGCTGCTCGGGGCCGGCGCTGCGGTTGTTCCGCTTGGTGTTGGTGTTGCCGGTGTGCGGGAACCAGTAGAACTCGAAGTGCTCGTTCTCGGCCCACAGCTGATCGAACTCGGCGAGGACCCGCTCGAAGGGCATGGGTTCCTCGCGCGCGGTGAGCAGGAAGAGCGGCTCCACGGCGAAGGTGATCGCGGTGACGACGCCCAGGGCGCCGAGGCCGATGCGGGCCGCCGCGAAGACCTCCGGGTTCTCCTTCTCGGAACAGGTGAGCACCGAGCCGTCGGCCGTGACCAGTTCCAGTGCCTTGATCTGCGCGGCGATGGAGCCCGAGGCGCGGCCGGTGCCGTGCGTGCCGGTGCTGGTGGCCCCGGAGACGGTCTGCTCCATGATGTCGCCCATGTTGGTGAGCGAGAGGCCCTCACGCGCGAGAGCGGCGTTGAGTCTCTTGAGCGGGGTGCCCGCCTCCACCGTGACCGTCATGGACGCCCGGTCGATGGTGCGTATACCAGTCAACAGTTGAGGGCGTATCAACACACCGTCGGTGGCGGCGATCGAGGTGAAGGAGTGCCCGGTGCCGACCGCCTTCACCCTCAGGCCGTCCTCCCGGGCCCGGCGCACCGCACCGGCCAGCTCCTCCACCGAGGCCGGCGTGACCTGCCGGGCGGGCCGGGCGGAGACATTGCCGCCCCAGTTACGCCAGGTGCCGTTCTTCCCGCTCGCTGTGCTGCTCAACGGTGCCTCCCCGACCCGAGGCCGGCCTGCGCAGCCGGCGGTACCCGAGGAAACCGACCGCGACCGCGACGGCCCCGGACACGGCCGGAACCCCGTACCCGGCCCGTGCTCCGGCCGCGTCGATCACCCAGCCGGCCACGGAGGAGCCGACCGCGATGCCGACGGCGAGGCCGGTGCTCACCCAGGTCATGCCCTCGGTGAGCTGCGCGCGCGGTACGTGCTCTTCGATGAGGGACATCGTCGTGATCATCGTCGGTGCGATGGACAGCCCCGCAACGAACAGCGCCACGGCCAGAAGCGGCAAGTTTCCGACCAGTAGGAGGGGGATCATACTCACGGCCATCGCCGCCACGCCCAGCAACCAGCGACGTTCCGGCGCACCGCTGAGGCGCAGCAGCCCGAAGACCACCCCCGCCACACAGGAACCGGCCGCGTACAGCGCCAGGACCACGCTCGCGGCGCCCTTGTGGCCGCGCTCGTCGGCGAAGGCGACGGTGACCACGTCCACGGCTCCGAAGATCGCGCCGGTCGCCACGAAGGTCGCCACCAGCACCTTCAGCCCCGCCGCGCGCAGGGCGCTGCCGCCGCCGTGCCGCTCGCGCGGATGCGGTGCCGGCTCGGTGGCGCGCTGGGCGGTCAGCCAGCAGACGCCGGCCGCCAGGAAGCAGGCGGCGAGCAGGGGGCCGGCCTCCGGGAACCAGGCCGTGGACAGGCCGATGGAGATGATCGGCCCGAAGATGAAGCACACCTCGTCCACGACCGACTCGAACGAGTAGGCGGTGTGCAGCTTCGGGGTGCCCCGGTACAGCGCGGCCCAGCGGGCCCGGATCATCGCGCCCAGACTCGGCACCGAGCCGATCCCGGCCGCGCAGACGAACAGCACCCAGTCCGGCCACCGGAAGTGGGCGGCGAGCAGCAGCCCGGCCGCCGCGAGCAGGGCCACCAGGGTCGCGGGACGCAGCACCCGGCGCTGCCCGTGCCGGTCCACCAGCCGGGAGATCCGCGGCCCGATCGCGGCGGCGGACAGCGCGACGGTGGCCGACAGGGCGCCCGCGAGGCCGTACCGCCCGGTGAGCTGGGAGACCATCGTGACGACGCCGATGCCCATCATCGACAGCGGCATCCGCCCGAGGAATCCCGCGGCGGAGAAGGCCTTGGTGCCGGGCTCGGCGAACAGGGCTCTGTAGGGGCTGGGCACGTGGTCTCCGAAGCGGCTCGGTAAGGCGCCAACGCGGCTGATACAGCTTACGAGTCAGGGGACCCTCAACGCACCCGATATGACACCCGGAGAAACCGCCCCAAACCGATGGGAAGCCGACTCTTCACCCCGCTGTTTCCCCGCTGTCAGTACCGGGTGGCAGGATCGACTCATGCCAGACGCGCTCGATCCCACCCCGTACGACGCCCTGCTCCTGCTCTCCTTCGGCGGCCCCGAAGGCCCGGAGGACGTGGTCCCGTTCCTGGAGAACGTCACGCGCGGGCGCGGCATCCCCAAGGAACGCCTCAAGGAGGTCGGGCAGCACTACTTCCTGTTCGGCGGGGTCAGCCCCATCAACGCCCAGAACCGCGCCCTGCTGGACGCCCTGCGCAAGGACTTCGCCGACCACGGCCTGGACCTGCCGGTCTACTGGGGCAACCGCAACTGGGCGCCGTACCTGACGGACACCCTGCGCGAGATGGCCGCCGACGGCCGTCGCCGCATCCTGGTCCTCGCCACCAGCGCCTACGCCTCCTACTCGGGCTGCCGCCAGTACCGGGAGAACCTCGCCGACGCGCTGGCCGCCCTTGAGGCCGAGGGCCTGGAGCTGCCGAGGATCGACAAGCTGCGGCACTACTTCAACCACCCCGGCTTCGTCGAACCCATGATCGACGGCGTGCTGCGCTCCCTCGCCGACCTCCCCGAGGACGTCCGTGCGGGCGCCCACATCGCCTTCACCACCCACTCCATCCCGGCCTCCGCCGCCGACACCTCCGGCCCCGCCGAGGCCCACGGCGAGGGCGGTGCCTACGTCGAGCAGCACCTGGACGTGGCCCAGCTGATCGCCGACGCCGTCCGCGAGCGCACCGGCGTCGACCACCCCTGGCAGCTCGTCTACCAGTCGCGTTCCGGCGCCCCGCACATCCCCTGGCTGGAGCCGGACATCTGCGACCACCTGGAGGAGCGGCACGCCGCCGGTGTCCCGGCCGTCGTCATGGCCCCCATCGGCTTCGTCTCCGACCACATGGAGGTCCTCTACGACCTCGACACCGAGGCGAAGGCCAAGGCCGAGGAACTGGGCCTGCCGGTGCGCCGCTCGGCCACCGTGGGCGCCGACCCGCGGTTCGCCGCGGCCGTCCGCGAGCTGATCGTGGAGCGGGCCGCCGTGGAGCGCGGCCAGGAGGTCACCCCCTGCGCCCTGGGCGCGCTCGGCCCCAGCCACCACGTCTGCCCGGTCGGCTGCTGCCCGGCCCGCGCCCCGCGCCCCGCCGCCGCGGGCGCCGACAGCCCCTACACGTGAGGAGACCCGTGACCGACGCCCTGCACCGGGACCTGCTCGAACTGGCCCAGGAGGCCGCCCGCCGCGCCGGCGAGCTGCTGCGCGACGGCCGCCCCGCCGACCTGGCCGTGGCGAAGACCAAGTCCAGCCCCATCGACGTCGTCACCGAGATGGACATCGCGGCGGAGAAGCTGATCACCGATCTGATCTCCGGACAGCGCCCCGACGACGGCTTCCTCGGCGAGGAGGGCGCCTCCGTCGAGGGCACCAGCGGCATCCGCTGGGTGATCGACCCCCTGGACGGCACCGTCAACTACCTGTACGGCCTGCCGACCTGGGCGGTGTCCATCGCCGCCGAGCGGGACGGAGAGACCGTCGTCGGGGTCGTCGCGGCTCCGATGCGCGGTGAGACGTACCACGCGGTGCGGGGCGGCGGCGCGTGGGCCACGGGGGCGTGGCAGGGCGAGCGCGCGCTCGCCTGCCGCCCCGCGCCCCCGCTGGAGGAGGCCCTGGTCTCCACCGGCTTCAACTACGTCACCGAGGTCCGCACCCACCAGGCCGAGATCGCCGCCCGGCTGATCCCCAGGCTGCGGGACATCCGGCGCGGCGGCTCGGCGGCGGTGGACCTGTGCGACGTGGCCTGCGGCCGGCTCGACGGGTACTACGAGCGGGGGCTCAACGCGTGGGACTTCGCGGCCGGGGACCTGATCGCCCGGGAGGCCGGCGCGCTGACCGGCGGGCGGCCCGGGGAGCGGCCGTCGCGGGATCTGACCGTGGCCGGGTCGCCGGGCGTCTTCGAGCCCCTTCAGCGGCTGCTGGAGGACTTCGGCGCCTGGCACGACTGACCGGAAGGCGGGCACGCGAAGGGACCCCGGCGCTGGATTCGCCGGGGTCCCTCCTTGCGCTTCCGGGCCGATCAGACGCGTGACGCGCCGACCTCCACACCGTGTTCGGCGGCGAGGCGGCGCAGGTCGTCGAGCTCTGCCTGCTCCACCTCGACGAGGAAGTCGTCGCCCTCGTCACGAGCCCGCGACAGGTCGGACTCGGTCGCCTTTATGCGCTGCAGAAGTCCTGCGGTGAAAGCGTCCATGCTGCGCCCCCTCGTCCAGGGTCGTGGGTCGGTGGCACGGAGGTGTGCCGTAGGGAAGGGGCGATCACGTCTCTCGCAGGTGCCCAGCGCTGCCCGGCCGGGCGGCGACGGTGCCGGACACCCACGCCCGCTCTGCGAAGCGGAGGCCGAAGTACCGCATGGTGCTGCGGCACATGCAGAGCGTGATCGCGGGGTGTAAAGCCGTCCTCCCCCCGCTCGCCTCCGCGGAAACCTCAACCGGAGGAGAATTTCTCGTATTCCCGCCCCCGGACCCCCGTGCCTGCGGTCCGGAGGCCGCCTTACAGCCGACTTATGGCCGAAAAGGGCAGGATGGGGGTCACACCCACGGACACCCCTGCCCGCACGCGCCCACGGCGCGTCCTCGCGGGTGGACACAGGAAGGACAAGCGACGTGCGCGTACTCGTCGTCGAGGACGAGCAGCTGCTCGCCGATGCGGTGGCCACCGGACTGCGCCGGGAGGCCATGGCCGTCGACGTCGTGTACGACGGTGCGGCCGCCCTGGAGCGCATCGGCGTCAACGACTACGACGTGGTCGTCCTCGACCGCGACCTCCCGCTCGTTCACGGCGACGACGTCTGCCGCAAGATCGTCGAGCTGGGCATGCCCACGCGCGTGCTCATGCTCACCGCCTCCGGCGACGTCAGCGACCGCGTCGAGGGCCTGGAGATCGGCGCCGACGACTATCTGCCCAAGCCGTTCGCGTTCAGCGAGCTGATCGCGCGCGTCCGTGCCCTCGGGCGCCGCACCAGCGTGCCGCTGCCGCCGGTCCTGGAGCGCGCCGGCATCAAGCTCGACCCCAACCGCCGCGAGGTCTTCCGCGACGGCAAGGAGGTCCAGCTCGCGCCCAAGGAGTTCGCGGTGCTGGAGGTGCTGATGCGCAGCGAGGGCGCGGTCGTCTCGGCGGAGCAGCTGCTGGAGAAGGCCTGGGACGAGAACACCGACCCGTTCACCAACGTGGTGCGCGTGACGGTGATGACCCTGCGCCGCAAGCTGGGCGAGCCGCCCGTCATCGTCACCGTCCCCGGCTCCGGCTACCGGATCTGATCCCTGTGGCCACGACACCCGCGCCGCCCCAGGCGCCCCCGAAGCCCACCTGGGACCCCAGAAGGCCGCAGCCGCCCTTCCCGTGGCTGCGCCCCACCATCCGCATACGGCTGACGCTGCTCTACGGCGGCATGTTCCTGATCGCCGGCATCCTGCTGCTGTCGATCATCTATCTGCTCGCCGCACAGGCGATCAGCACCGGCAACCAGCCGCTGTTCAAGATCGTCAGTGGTTCGGCGATCAAGGTCACCAGCGACAACTGTCCCGCGGTCACCGCGATCAACTCCGGCCCGGTGCCGCTGTCGGACTTCAACGAGGCCATCGCCCACTGCGTGGACCAGCAGCGTCAGGCGGCCCTGGACAACCTGCTCAGCCGCTCCCTGCTCGCGCTGCTGGGCCTCGCCGTGATCGCCTTCGCCTTCGGCTACGCGATGGCCGGCCGTGTGCTGTCCCCGCTCGGCCGGATCACCCGCACCGCCCGCCAGGTCGCCGGCTCGGACCTGTCCCGCCGGATCGAGCTGGACGGCCCGGACGACGAGCTGAAGGAGCTGGCCGACACCTTCGACGACATGCTGGAGCGGCTGGAGCGGGCCTTCACCGCCCAGCAGCGCTTCGTCGGCAACGCCTCGCACGAGCTGCGCACCCCACTCGCGATCAACCGCACGCTCCTCGAAGTGCACCTGTCGGATCCGAACGCGCCGATGGAACTCCAGCAGCTCGGCAAGACCCTGCTCGCCACCAACGAGCGCAGCGAACAGCTGGTCGAGGGGCTGCTGCTGCTCGCCCGCAGTGACAACCAGATCGTCGAGCGCAAGCCGGTCGACCTGGCCGAGGTCGCCACGCAGGCCATCGACCAGGTGCACGCCGAGGCGGATGCCAAGGGCGTGAAGATCCGCGGTGAGCGCAAGCCCGCCGTGGTGCAGGGCAACGGCGTGCTGCTGGAGCGGATCGCGCTGAACCTCGTCCAGAACGCCGTGCGGTACAACGTGCCGGAGGACGGCTGGGTCGAGGTGGACACCGACATCCAGCACGGGCAGGCGGTGCTGACCGTCACGAACACCGGGCCGGTCGTGCCGGCGTACGAGATCGACAACCTCTTCGAGCCCTTCAGGCGGTTGCGCACCGAGCGGACGGGCAGTGACAAGGGGGTGGGCCTCGGCCTGTCCATCGCCCGGTCCGTGGCCCGCGCGCACGGCGGTCACATTCTGGCTCAGCCCCGGGAGGGCGGTGGTCTGGTGATGCGCGTCACGCTGCCGCTGTGATCAGGACTGACACGCGCGGAGGATGTTCGCTTCGCGCGGAATTTTTGGACCGCCGTACATGGTTCTTCCTGTGTGATCGATCACATGGGCGGATTTCCGGCCATGTACATAGGGTGATCATGACAGAAGGTGGAAAGCCGGGAAAGTCCGGGTTTTCAGGGCTCTTGATCACGGGAAGTACACGGTGAGGCGCCTTTGAGGTGCGGCATTCGAACCGTGTACGGTCCTCACCGCCATCCAAGCCGATCACTCTTGAGAGGTCGGGTTGGGTGTCGATTGAGTAACAGACCTTGATGTGAGGCAAAATCTCCGCCTCAGGTCGGGCACAAGTCCGGCCTCTCACGCGTTACGTGCGCTGGAGACACCGCAGACACCCAGAGGGGGAGAGCGATATGGCAACCGATTACGACACTCCACGCAAGACCGACGACGACGTCGACTCGGACAGCCTTGAAGAGCTGAAGGCCCGGCGGAACGACAAGTCCACCTCGTCGGTGGACGTCGACGAGTTCGAGGCCGCCGAGGGCCTCGAACTGCCCGGCGCCGACCTCTCGAACGAGGAGCTGGCCGTCCGGGTGCTGCCGAAGCAGCAGGACGAGTTCACCTGCATGAGCTGCTTCCTGGTGCACCACCGCAGCCAGCTGGCCAGGGAGAAGAACGGCCAGCCGATCTGCCGCGACTGCGACTGAGGACGGGTCGGCCGTGTCTGGCTCGACCCCTCCCCGGAAGCGCCGCTTCCCCCTGCGGAAAGCGGACCAAGGGCCGACCGACGGCCCGCACGGCGCGCGTGACGACGAGCGGGGCTCCCCGGGAGCGGGAGCCCCGCTCGGACCGGCGTCCGACCGGGAGAACCTGCCCGCGTCGGCGCGGCACCCCTCACCCGTCGCCCGGCGCCGGGCGGCGGTGATCCGCGAGAAGGCCCGGGATCTGGCCCGCGAAGGCGCCCGTAAGGGCGGCAGCCGGGCTCGCGAGGGGCTGGGGCACCTCGCCGACCGCATCATCGAGATCGCCCCGCGCATCCCCGTACGCGACCTCGCGACCCTGCGCGAGCAGTTCCCCGGCCTCGGACCCGAGGAACTCGCCGACAAGCTCGTGGCGGGCGCGGCGGCGGGCACCTCGACGGTCGGAGCCGGGATCGGAGCCGCGGCCATGCTGCCGGTGCCGCCGGCCATGCCCACCGAGCTGGCCGCGGAGATCACCGGGGTCGCCGCGATCGAGCTGAAGCTCATCGCCGAACTGCACGAGGTCTACGGCGTACGCCCGCCCGGGAACCTCAGGACCCGCACCGCCGCGTATCTGTCCTCCTGGTCGCAGGAGCGCGGGATCGACGTGATGAAGCCGTCGACGTACGACACGGCCCTGGGCGGCCGGATGAAGCGCGAACTGCGCCGGCAGATCATGAAGCGGATGGTCCGCGACCTGCCCAACCTGATGCCGTTCATGGTCGGGGCCACGGTCGGGGCGGTCATGAACCGCCGGGACACCAAGAGACTCGCGGCCCGCATCCGGGCCGACCTGCGCAAGATCCAGGTTCCCTGGGACGAGCTGCCGGAGCTGCCGCCGCTGGAGAAGCCGGCGAAACCGCTGGGACCGCGCGAACTGCCCGGCGAACTCTAGGCGTGTGCCTTGCGCGCCGCCTCGATCGCCGCGGCCAGCTTCTCCGGCTCCCGCGTCGACAGGTACAGATACGGCGTCGGGTCCTGCGGGTCCGTGACCGCCACGCGCAGCGCCGTCGGGATGTAGGCGCGCAGCAGCAGGAACGCCCGGGTGTCGGCCTTGTACGTCCGCCAGGCGCGGGCCTCCTCCGCGTCCAGGATCTCCGCCTCGCCCAGCGCCGCCACCGGGATCTTCGCCTCGCCCGCGATCAGGGAGTCGCCCACGACCCGGATGCGCGGGGAGCCGTAGGCGCTGGCCACCACCGCCGCCGCGGCCGTACCGCCGACCAGGCCGCCGAGCAGCGGCAGGGTGCCGAAGGGCAGCAGGATCAGGGCGAACGAGACGCCCACCAGGAAGCTGATCAGCCACCATGAGCGGGGGGCGGTGAGGCGTTCTTCGTACGGGGTGGCGGAGAGCTGCATGAAGCCAAGCTTGGCACGGGAACCGCACACCGCCGGAGTCGGGGCGTTCAGCGCGAGGCGCTGTCGAGCAGGGCGGTGGTGGGTGACGGGCGGGCGGGTAAGGTCTGCGGCTGTGAGTGGTAGTTCCGCAGCTCTTCAGCCTCCCGCCGACGCGGGGAAACCGGTACGGCACCCCGACGCGCCCGCGCCCGGGGAACTCCTCGGTGCCCACTACGCACACTGTTTCGGGTGCGGCCCCGGGCAGCCGCACGGACTGCACCTGGAGGCCCGCGCCGGCGAGGGCGTCTCGCTGACCGCGGAGTTCACCGTGCAGCCCGCCCACCAGGGCGCCCCGGGCCTCGCGCACGGCGGAGTGCTCGCCACGGCCCTGGACGAGACCCTCGGCTCGCTGAACTGGCTGCTGCGCACGATCGCCGTCACCGGACGGCTGGAGACCGACTTCGTGCGGCCGGTGCCCGTCGGCACCACGCTGTACCTGGAGGCCGAGGTCACCGCCGTCGCCGGGCGGAAGATCTACTCCACCGCCACCGGGCGCATCGGCGGCCCCGACGGGCCGGTGGCGGTCCGCGCCGACGCCCTCTTCATCGAGGTCAAGGTGGACCACTTCATCGACCACGGCCGCCCGGCGGAGATCCAGGCCGCCATGACCGACCCGGACCGGATCCGGCGCACCCGCGCCTTCGAGGTGAACCCGTGAGCCGAGACCCGCTGAACGTCCTCATCCGGCGTGTAGATGCGGACGTACCGCTTCCGGCCTACGAGCATCCCGGGGACGCCGGAGCCGATCTGCGCACCACCGAGGCGTGCGAGCTGGCACCCGGAGAACGGGCCGTCCTGCCCACGGGTGTGTCGATCGCCCTGCCCGAGGGGTACGCGGCCTTCGTGCATCCGCGTTCCGGCCTCGCCGCCCGCTGCGGTGTCGCCCTCGTGAATGCCCCGGGGACGGTTGATGCCGGGTACCGTGGGGAGATCAAGGTGATCGTGGTGAATCTCGACCCGCGCGCGAGCGTGCGGTTCGAGCGCTTCGACCGGATCGCCCAACTGGTCGTCCAGCAGGTCGAGAGGGTCCGCTTCCAGGAGGTCGCGGAACTTCCCGGCTCGGCGCGGGCCGAGGGGGGCTTCGGGTCCACCGGTGGCCATGCCGCGGTGGGCGGCGAGAGCGGCACAAGCGGTCAGGCCGCCGAGGGCGGTCCGACGGGTGGGAATCGATACGCTTCGGTCGTATCCGACCGGGAAGGACAGTGACGTGTTCGGACGTCGCAAGAAGAAGGGTGCCGCCGAGGACGCGGCCGGCGAGGCCGAGCAGGTCGTCGACAGCGTCGACACCGAGGCGGACGAGGAGGAGGCCGAGCGCGAGCGCGTCCGGCTGGAGCCCGGGCCCCGGCCCGACGGGCCGTGGGACAGCAGCGAGGTGCGCGACCCGGCCGAGGGCCGCGTGGACCTCGGCGGTCTGTTCGTACCGGGCGTCGACGGCATGGAGCTGCGGGTCGAGGTCGCCGGTGACGCCATCGTCGCCGCGACCGTCGTGCTGCGCGACAGCGCCATCCAGCTTCAAGCGTTCGCCGCGCCCAAGCGAGAGGGCATCTGGGGCGAGGTCCGCGAGGAGATCGCGTCCGGCATCACCCAGCAGGGTGGCATCGTCGACGAGATCGAGGGCCCGCTGGGCTGGGAGCTGCGCGCGCAGGTGCCGGTTCAGCTGCCGGACGGCACCGGCGGCTTCCAGGTCGTCCGGTTCGTCGGCGTGGACGGCCCGCGCTGGTTCCTGCGCGGGGTGATCTCCGGCCAGGGCGCGGTGCAGCCGCAGGCCGCCGGGCTGCTGGAGCAGATCTTCCGCGACACCGTCGTGGTCCGTGGCGAGGGTCCGATGGCCCCGCGCGACCCGATCGTCCTCAAGCTGCCGAACGACGCGCAGATGGTCCCCGAGGGGGTCCAGCAGGAGGAGGGCTCGCGGTTCTCCGGGGGGATGGGGCAGTTGCAGCGGGGCCCCGAGATCACCGAGGTCCGCTGACGGCTTCAGCAGCGGTACACGGGCCGTGCCTCTGAGGGGGTGCGGTCCGTTCTCTTGCGGGCGCGCCGTCGGGATGCCCGGCCGTTGCCGGGTGCGGGTCCGTCGTGGTCGCTCGCGCAGTTCCCCGCGCCCCTTACGGGGCGCTGCCCGACCGGTGATACTGATGCTCGGTCGACGGGGGAGGGGACATGAGCCACGTGGTCACCGAGACCATGGTGCGGGTCGAGGGTGTGCACAAGTCGTACGGCGTGGGGGCCGCCGCCGTGCACGCGTTGCGCGGGGTGTCCTTCGAGGTGCCCCGGGGGGAACTCGTCGCCCTGAAAGGGCGTTCCGGCTCCGGCAAGACCACCCTGCTGAACATCGTCGGCGGGCTGGACGTCCCCGACCGGGGCCGTGTCGAGGTGGAGGGCCGGGATCTCGCCCAGCTCGGTGAGAGCGCGTTGCTGCGGCTGCGGCGGGACCGGGTCGGGTTCGTGTTCCAGTCGTTCGGGCTCATCCCGATCCTCAGCGCCGCCGAGAACGTCGGCGTACCACTCCGGCTGCGCCGTGCCGACCCGCGTGAGCGCGAGGAGCGGGTCGAACTGCTGCTCTCCCTCGTGGGCCTCGCCGGGCACGCGGCCCAGCGGCCCGGTGAGCTGTCCGGCGGCCAGCAGCAGCGGGTCGCCATCGCGCGGGCCCTCGCCAACCGGCCCGCCCTGCTCATCGCCGACGAGCCCACCGGCCAGCTCGACGCCGAGACCGGGCACGCCGTCATGGAGCTGCTGCGGGCCGTCGTCCACAGCGAGCGGGTCACGGCGCTGGTCGCCACGCACGACGCGACCCTGCTGGACCTGGCCGACCGGGTGCTGGAGCTGCGCGACGGGGAGATCACCGAGCACTGAGCCGCGGGGCCCGGCGATGGCCTCATCAGGGTTCCGTCAAAAGTTGCCCGCTGCGCCCGCTCCCCGCCCCGTTCGTCCTGATCGTGGGCCGTAGGGTCGACGCTGCGTAGGCGACAGGCACGGGAAGACAATGGTGGCCATGGCACGCGGCAAGCTTCGGATCTACCTCGGTGCGGCACCGGGCGTGGGCAAGACCTACGCCATGCTCGCCGAGGCGCACCGCCGGGTCGAGCGGGGCACCGACTGCGTGGCCGCGCTGGTCGAGAGCCACGGCCGGCCGCGCACCGAGGTGATGCTGCACGGTCTGGAGCAGGTGCCGCGCAGGCAGCTGGAGTACCGGTGTGCCGTCTTCGGTGAGATGGACGTGGACGCCGTCCTGCGGCGGGCGCCCGCCGTCGCCCTCGTGGACGAGCTGGCCCACACCAACATCCCCGGCTCCCGCAACGCCAAGCGCTGGCAGGACGTGGAGGAGCTGCTGGCCGCCGGCATCGACGTGATCTCCACCGTCAACATCCAGCATCTGGAGTCACTCGGTGACGTGGTCGAGTCGATCACGGGGGTGCGGCAGCAGGAGACCGTCCCGGACGAGGTCGTACGGCGGGCCGACGACATCGAGCTGGTCGACATGTCCCCGCAGGCCCTGCGCCGCCGCATGGCCCACGGCAACATCTACCAGCCGGACAAGGTCGACGCGGCCCTCTCCAACTACTTCCGCCCCGGCAACCTCACCGCCCTGCGCGAGCTGGCCCTGCTGTGGGTGGCCGACCGGGTCGACGCGTACCTGAACGCGTACCGCAGCGAGCACCGGGTCTCGACGATATGGGGCTCGCGGGAGCGGATCGTGGTGGGCCTGACCGGCGGCCCCGAGGGGCGCACGCTGATCCGCCGGGCCGCCCGGCTCGCCGAGAAGGGCGCGGGCGGCGAGGTCATGGCCGTCTACATCGCCCGCAGCGACGGGCTGTCGTCGGCCTCCCCGAAGGAGCTGGCCGTCCAGCGCACCCTGGTCGAGGACCTCGGCGGAACGTTCCACCATGTGGTCGGCGACGACGTCCCGGCCGCCCTCCTCGACTTCGCCCGCGGCGTGAACGCCACCCAGATCGTGCTCGGCTCCTCCCGCCGCAAGGCCTGGCAGTACGTCTTCGGGCCCGGCGTCGGCGCCACGGTCGCCCGGGACTCCGGCCCCGACCTGGACGTGCACATCGTCACCCACGAAGAGGTCGCCAGGGGCCGGGGACTGCCCGTGGCCCGGGGCGGCCGGCTCGGGCGGGCCCGGATCATCTGGGGCTGGGCGGTCGGTCTGGCCGGTCCCGCGATCCTCGCGGTGCTGCTGAACACCGTCGACCTCGGCCTCGCCAACGACATGCTGCTGTTCCTGGCCGTCACCGTCGCGGCGGCCCTGCTCGGCGGTCTGCTGCCCGCGCTGGCCTCGGCGGCCTTCGGCTCGCTGCTGCTGAACTACTTCTACACCCCGCCGCTGCACCGGCTGACCGTCGCCGACCCCAGGAACATCGTCGCCATCGCGATCTTCTTCGGGGTGGGGATGGCGGTCGCCTCGGTGGTCGACCTCGCCGCCCGGCGCACCCACCAGGCCGCCCGGCTGCGCGCCGAGTCCGAGATCCTCTCCTTCCTCGCCGGAAACGTGCTGCGCGGCGAGACGAGCCTGGAGGAGCTGCTGGAGCGGGTCCGCGAGACCTTCGCCATGGAGTCGGCCGCCCTGCTGGAACGCGCGAGCGACGTGGCGCCCTGGACGTGCGCGGGCCGCGCCGGCTTCGGGCCGCCGCTGGAGCGGCCCGAGGACGCCGACGTGGACATGCCCGTCGGCGACCACATGGCGCTCGCGCTCACCGGTCGGGTGCTGCCCGCGGCGGACCGCCGGGTGCTCGCCGCGTTCGCCGCCCAGGCCGCCGTCGTGCTCGACCGCAGGCGCCTGAAGGAGGAGGCCGACCGGGCCCGCACGCTCGCCGAGGGCAACCGCATCCGCACCGCCCTGCTGGCCGCCGTCAGCCACGACCTGCGCACCCCGCTGGCCGGCATCAAGGCCGCCGTGTCCTCCCTGCGCTCCGACGACGTCGCCTGGTCCGAGGAGGACCAGGCGGAGCTGCTGGAGGGCATCGAGGAGGGCGCCGACCGGCTCGACCACCTCGTGGGCAACCTCCTGGACATGTCCCGCCTCCAGACCGGCACGGTCACCCCGCTGATCCGCGAGATCGACGTCGACGAGGTCGTCCCGATGGCGCTCGGCGGCGTACCCGAGGACAGCGTGGAGCTGGACGTGCCCGAGTCGCTGCCCATGGTCGCCGTCGACCCCGGGCTGCTGGAGCGGTCGGTGGCCAACCTGGTGGAGAACGCCGTCAAGTACAGCTCGCGCGGACGGCGGGTCCTGGTGGCCGCGAGCGCCATCGCCGACCGCGTGGAGATACGCGTGGTGGACCGCGGCCCGGGCGTACCGGACGAGGCCAAGGACCGCATCTTCGAGCCCTTCCAGCGGTACGGTGACGCTCCGCGCGGCGCCGGCGTCGGGCTCGGCCTCGCGGTCGCCCGGGGCTTCGCCGAGGCCATGGGCGGCACCCTCACCGCCGAGGACACACCGGGCGGCGGGCTCACCATGGTGCTGAGCCTGCGCGCGGCAGGACCGCGTCCCGAGCAGCTCCCTGCCGGGCAGTCCCGTACCGAACCGGAAAGGCAGTCCACATGGTGAGCCCGGCTGGGGGGTCCCCCCTGACCCCCACGAGGGTGCTCGTGGTCGACGACGAGCCGCAGATCGTGCGCGCCCTCGTGATCAACCTCAAGGCGCGCAAGTACGACGTCGACGCGGCCCCCGACGGCAGGACCGCGCTCGAACTCGCCGCCTCCCGCCACCCCGACGTGGTCGTCCTCGACCTCGGTCTGCCCGACATGGACGGCGTCGAGGTGATCAGGGGGCTGCGCGGCTGGACCCGGGTGCCGATCCTGGTGCTGTCCGCCCGCCATTCCTCCGACGAGAAGGTCGAGGCGCTGGACGCGGGCGCCGACGACTACGTGACCAAGCCGTTCGGCATGGACGAGCTGCTGGCCCGGCTGCGGGCCGCCGTCCGCCGGGCGGAGCCTACCGGGCCGGGCGAGGACGACGTGACGACCGTGGAGACCGAGTGCTTCACCGTCGACCTCGCCGCCAAGAAGGTCAACCGGGGCGGCAAGGACGTCCGGCTCACCCCCACCGAGTGGCATCTGCTGGAGGTGCTGGTCCGCAACACCGGCCGGCTGGTCAGCCAGAAGCAGCTGCTCCAGGAGGTGTGGGGGCCGTCGTACGGGACCGAGACCAACTACCTGCGGGTGTACATGGCCCAGCTGCGGCGGAAGCTGGAGTCGGACCCGTCGCACCCGAAGCACTTCATCACCGAGCCGGGGATGGGATACCGGTTCGAGACATGAACCGGGGCACGCAGACGCCCCGCGCCCCGGAGACGCCCCGCGCCCCGGAGACGAGCCGCGCTGCGGAAGTGAGCTGCGCTACGGCCCTGTCGGCGCACCCCGGTACGCTTCAGGTATGACTGCTGTTCCTCGTTCCGAAAAGCCGGCCGGCCGGTTCCGGCGCATGCTCGACCGGCTCTCCTCGTCGCAGGAGGACCTGGAGTCCGAGGAGCTGCGCGAGGACGCGGAGACGGCCGGGTGTACGAAGATCGGTGACTGTCACGACCGGCAGATCGTCACCGTAACTGGTACCTTGCGCACGGTCACCCTGCGGCCGCGCGCCGGAGTCCCGGCCCTGGAGGCCGAGCTGTTCGACGGCTCCGCCGCGCTGGACGTGGTGTGGCTCGGCAGGCGCTCCATCGTGGGGATAGAACCGGGGCGCAAGCTGATCGCATCGGGCCGGATCTCGATGAGCCGGGGCCGCCGGGTGCTGTTCAACCCGAAATACGAACTGCGACCCCTCGGACGGGAGTAGCCGGTGACGTCCCTCGACAAGCCGACCCAAGACACCGACCAGACTCAGCCCGCCGACGCCCGCGCGGTGACCGAGGCGGCGCTGTTCGAGGCCTTCGGCGGGGTCCGCGGCATGGTCGAGACGGTCCTGCCGGGCCTGCTCTTCGTCGCGATCTTCACGGTCAACAAGAACCTGCACATGGCGGCGATCGCCGCGCTGGCCCTGTCGCTGATCCTGGTCGTCGTCCGGCTGGCGATGAAGGACACCGTCAAGCACGCCTTCAGCGGTGTCTTCGGTGTGGCCTTCGGTGTCGTGTTCGCGATGTTCACCGGCAACGCCAAGGACTTCTACCTCCCCGGCATGCTCTACACGCTGGGCATGGCGCTGGCCTACATCATCACGACCCTGGCCGGTGTGCCCCTGATCGGCCTCATCCTCGGCCCGATCTTCAAGGAGAACCTCTCCTGGCGCACCCGCAACCCGGGCCGCAAGAAGGCGTACGCCAAGGCCAGTTGGGCCTGGGGCCTGATCCTGCTCGCCAAGTGCGCGATCCTCTTCCCGCTGTACTGGTGGGCCGACACCACGCAGCTCGGCTGGGTCCTGGTCATCCTGAAGATCCCGCCGTTCCTGCTGGCGGTGTGGCTGACCTGGGTCTTCCTCGCGAAGGCGCCCGCGCCCATCGACGTGTTCGCGGAGATGGAGGCGGAGGAGAAGGCGGCCGAGGAGAGGAAGGCCGCCGCCGAGGCGACCGGCGGCCGGCACCGCCGGGAGAGCTGAGCCGACACCGCCGGGAGGGTTAGGCGGGCTCCGCCGGGAGGGCTGAGCCGGCACCGGCGGGAGGGTTAGGCGGGCTTCTCAAGGAGGGCCGGTCAGGCTCCGGTGGGAGGGCTGGGCGGGCTGCTCCAGGAGAGCCAGGCGGGCTCCGCCGGGAGGGCCGAGCCGGCACCGGCGGGAGGGTTAGGCGGGCTCCTCAAGGAGGCCGGTCAGGCTCCGGCGGGCGGGCCAGGCAGGCTGCGCCGGGAGGGCTGGCGGGCTTACGACGACGGAGGGCGCCCTTGTCGCCAAGGGCGCCCCTGTCTTGTGCGGTCAGTCCTCCCGCCGTACCGACAGCAGGTCCTCCAGCTGCTCTTCCCGGGCCTGCGCGGCTACGAAGAGGAGCTCGTCACCCGGCTCCAGGGAGTCCTCCTTGGAGGGGGTCAGCACGCGGGTGCCGCGGATGATCGTGACCAGGGAGGTGTCCTCCGGCCACTGCACGTCCCCGACCTGGGTGCCGGCCAGTGCCGACTCCTCCGGCAGGGTCAGCTCGACGAGGTTGGCGTCGCCATGGCTGAAGCGGAGCAGCCGGACCAGGTCGCCGACGCTCACCGCCTCCTCGACCAGGGCGGACATCAGGCGCGGGGTGGAGACGGCGACGTCGACGCCCCAGGCCTCGTTGAACAGCCACTCGTTCTTGGGGTTGTTCACCCGGGCCACGACGCGCGGAACGCCGTACTCCGTCTTGGCGAGCAGCGAGACGACCAGGTTCACCTTGTCGTCGCCGGTCGCGGCGATCACGACGTTGCAGCGCTGCAACGCCGCCTCGTCCAGGGAGGTGATCTCGCAGGCGTCGGCGAGCAGCCACTCCGCCTGCGGGACGCGCTCGACCGAGATGGCGGTCGGCGCCTTGTCGATCAGCAGGACCTCGTGGCCGTTCTCCAGCAGCTCGCCCGCGATCGAGCGGCCGACGGCGCCGGCCCCGGCAATGGCGACCCTCATCAGTGACCGCCCTCCTCTTCCGGGCCACCGGCGAACGCCGCCTCGACCTTGTCCACGTCGTCCGTCCGCATCATCACGTGCACGAGGTCACCCTCCTGCAGCACCGTCTGCGAGGTGGGCAGGATCGCCTCGCCCAGGCGGGTCAGGAACGCCACCCGGACGCCCGTCTCCTCCTGCAGCTTGCTGATCTTGTGGCCGACCCACTTCGGGGAGGCGTGCACCTCGGCCAGCTGCACCCCGCCGGTGGGATCCCGCCACAGCGGCTCGGCCCCGGAGGGCAGCAGCCGGCGCAGCATCTGGTCGGCGGTCCAGCGGACCGTGGCCACGGTGGGGATGCCCAGGCGCTGGTAGACCTCGGCGCGGCGGGGGTCGTAGATGCGGGCGGCCACGTTCTCGACGCCGAACATCTCACGGGCCACGCGCGCGGAGATGATGTTGGAGTTGTCTCCGCTGGAGACGGCGGCGAAGGCGCCCGCCTCCTCGATGCCCGCCTCGCGCAGGGTGTCCTGGTCGAAGCCGACGCCGGTGACCCGGCGGCCCCCGAATCCCGGGCCCAGCCGGCGGAAGGCGGTGGGGTCCTGGTCGATCACGGCGACCGTGTGTCCCTGTTGCTCCAGGGTCTGGGCAAGAGCGGAACCCACTCTTCCGCAGCCCATGATGACGATGTGCACGACCGTCCTTCCGGTGTCCAAAAGCTACTGCTCAGCATCAGGGTCTCAGACCGACGCCCAAAGCTACACACGGGCGCCACGCGGCGGGCACCCCTGTGCCACGGGCGGTGGCGGGAGCCGTCGGCGAGTGATGCTGCGCACGCTGCACAGGGTCAGGATTCCGAGGCCGCCGAGGGCGAGCAGCGCCCCGATCAGCTCCGCGGTCGCGGGCATGGATCCTCCGAAGTGCGATGACGGGCGGGGTTTGCCATCTAGGCACGGCGGGCACACGAAGCACGGATTCCGTAGTTCCGTGCGCCCCCGATTTCACTCGTGAGGCAGATCCAGCACGCCGGGTGGGCGGGTGCCAGTTCGAAGGCTTACGATCCTCTCTCGTGTCCAAACTGACCGACGTGCCCAAACGGATCCTGATCGGGCGCGCACTGCGCAGTGACCGGCTGGGCGAAACGCTCCTGCCGAAGCGCATCGCCCTCCCCGTCTTCGCTTCCGACCCGCTGTCCTCCGTCGCCTACGCGCCGGGGGAGGTTCTGCTGGTCCTGTCCATCGCGGGCGTGTCGGCGTACCACTTCAGCCCCTGGATCGCGGTCGCGGTCGTCGTGCTGATGTTCACCGTGGTCGCCTCCTACCGGCAGAACGTGCACGCCTACCCGAGCGGCGGCGGCGACTACGAGGTCGCGACCACCAACCTGGGCCCCAAGGCCGGCCTCACCGTGGCCAGCGCCCTGCTCGTGGACTACGTCCTCACCGTCGCCGTCTCCATCTCCTCCGGCATCGAGAACCTCGGCTCCGCGATCCCCTTCGTGGTCGAGCACAAGGTGTTCTGCGCCGCCGCCGTGATCGTGCTGCTGACGCTGATGAACCTGCGGGGCGTGAAGGAGTCGGGCAAGCTCTTCGCGATCCCCACGTATGTGTTCGTCGGCGGCGTCTTCATCATGATCGCGTGGGGCGCCTTCCGCAGTCTGGTCCTCGGGGACACCATGCGGGCGCCGACGGCCGACTACCACATCAAGGCCGAGCACCAGGGGCTCGCGGGCTTCGCGCTCGTCTTCCTGCTGCTGCGCGCCTTCTCCTCCGGCTGTGCCGCCCTCACCGGCGTCGAGGCCATCTCCAACGGCGTCCCCGCCTTCCGCAAGCCCAAGTCGAAGAACGCGGCCACCACGCTCGCCATGATGGGCCTGCTGGCCGTCACCATGTTCTGCGGCATCATCGTGCTCGCCATGACCACCAAGGTCCGCATGGCGGAGAAGCCGGCCACCGACCTGCTGCACAACGGCGTCCCGCTGGGCTCCGGCTACGTCCAGAACCCGGTGATCTCCCAGGTTGCCGAGGCGGTCTTCGGCAAGGGCAGCTTCCTGTTCGTCCTCCTCGCCGCCGCCACCGCGCTCGTCCTGTTCCTGGCCGCCAACACGGCGTACAACGGCTTCCCGCTGCTCGGCTCGATCCTCGCCCAGGACCGCTACCTGCCGCGCCAGCTGCACACCCGCGGCGACCGGCTCGCCTTCTCCAACGGCATCGTGCTGCTCGCGGGCGCGGCGATGCTGCTGGTGTTCATCTACGGCGCCGACTCCACCCGTCTGATCCAGCTGTACATCGTCGGCGTGTTCGTGTCCTTCACGCTCAGCCAGACCGGCATGGTCCGGCACTGGAACCGCCATCTCGGGGTCGAGAAGGACCCGGCCAAGCGCAGCCACATGATCCGCTCCCGCGCGATCAACGCGTTCGGCGCCTTCTTCACCGGTCTGGTGCTCGTCGTCGTCCTGGTCACCAAGTTCGCGCACGGCGCCTGGGTGGCCCTGCTCGGCATGTGCATCTTCTACGCGACGATGACCGCGATCCGGAAGCACTACGACCGGGTCGCCGAGGAGATCGCCGCGCCCGAGGGCCCGAGCGACGACATGGTCCGCCCGTCGCGGGTGCACTCGGTGGTGCTGATCTCGAAGATCCACCGTCCGACGCTGCGCGCCCTGGCCTACGCCAAGCTGATGCGCTCGGACACCCTGGAGGCGCTGACCGTCAACGTCGACCCGGCCGAGACCAAGGCGCTGCGCGAGGAGTGGGAGCGGCGCGGGATCGACGTACCGCTCAAGGTCCTGGACTCGCCGTACCGCGAGATCACGCGGCCGATCATCGACTACGTCAAGAGCCTGCGCAAGGAGTCCCCGCGCGACGCGGTCTCCGTGATCATCCCCGAGTACGTGGTCGGCCACTGGTACGAGCACCTGCTGCACAACCAGAGCGCGCTGCGCCTCAAGGGCCGCCTGCTGTTCACGCCCGGCGTGATGGTCACCTCCGTCCCCTACCAGCTGGCCTCCTCCGAGGTCGCCCGGGCCCGCGCCCGCAAGCGGCAGGAGTGGAACGCACCGGGCGCCGTCCGCCGCGGTCCGGCGGTGGAACGGCCGAAGGAGCCGTCGGCCAAGGACTGAGGCGCGGCGGGGAGGCCGTAGACTGGTGGGCTGTTGTCGGGCCCGCCGGTGCGGGCCGCCCCCGCTGCCGATCTGGAGTCACCCCACCATGCCCGCAGAACCGAAGAAGTCGCTGGTGGGGGAGGAGTACGAGGTCGAGATCGGCCCCGTCGCCCACGGCGGTCACTGCATCGCCCGTACGTCCGAGGGACAGGTGCTGTTCGTGCGGCACGCGCTGCCCGGCGAGCGGGTGGTGGCCCGGGTGACCGAGGGGGAGGAAGGCGCCCGCTTCCTGCGTGCGGACGCCGTGCGGGTCCTGGAGGCGTCCAAGGACCGCATCGAGGCCCCCTGCCCCTTCGCCGGCCCCGGCCGCTGCGGCGGCTGCGACTGGCAGCACGCCAAGCCGGGCGCCCAGCGCCGGCTGAAGGCCGACGTGATCGCCGAACAGCTCCAGCGGCTCGCCGGCCTCACCCCCGAGGAGGCGGGCTGGGACGGCACCGTGGTCCCGGCCGAGGGCGACAAGCTGCCCGCAGGCCAGGTCCCGCAGTGGCGCACCCGCGTCCAGTACGCCGTCGACGCCGACGGCCACGCCGGTCTGCGCCGGCACCGCTCGCACGAGGTCGAGCGCATCGACCACTGCATGATCGCGGCGGCGGGCGTCAGCGAGCTGGGCATCGAGAAGCGGGACTGGACCGGCATGGAATCGGTCGAGGCCATCGCGGCGACCGGATCCCAGGACCGCCAGGTGATCCTCACCCCGCGCCCGGGCGCCCGCCTCCCGCTGGTCGAACTGGACCGGCCGGTGTCGGTCCTGCGGGTGGACGAGAAGTCCGGCGGAGTGCACCGCGTCCACGGCCGCCCCTTCGTCCGCGAACGCGCGGACGGCCGTACGCACCGGGTCGGCAACGGCGGCTTCTGGCAGGTCCACCCGAAGGCGGCGGACACGCTCGTCACCGCCGTCATGCAGGGCCTGCTGCCCCGCAAGGGCGAGACGGCCCTCGACCTCTACTGCGGTGTCGGCCTCTTCGCCGGCGCGCTCGCCGACCGTCTCGGCGAGAAGGGCGCGGTTCTCGGCATCGAGTCCGGCAAGCGGGCGGTGGAGGACGCCCGGCACAACCTGGCCGACTTCCCGCGGGTCCGCGTCGAGCAGGGCAAGGTCGAGTCGGTCCTGCCGCGCACCGGCATCACCGAGGTCGACCTGATCGTCCTCGACCCGCCCCGCGCCGGCGCCGGCCGCGACACGGTCGCCCACCTCTCCTCCCTCGGCGCCCGCCGCATCGCCTACGTCGCCTGCGACCCCGCTGCGCTGGCCCGGGACCTGGGGTACTTCCGGGAGGGCGGCTACCGGGTGCGGACGCTTCGAGCGTTCGATCTGTTTCCGATGACGCACCACGTGGAGTGCGTGGCGATTCTGGAGCCTGCGGAGAAGGGGCTCTGACCTGCGATTTTCGTAGGTTTCTCAGGCGAGGCCGGGCGCGCTCGACCTGTTTCCCGAAGTTCACCGCGTGGAGCATGTTGCAGGTTCCCGCCACGTGTCTCACCTGCGGTTTCGCAGCGTGGGCGTGGGTCCGGAACGCTCTGCCTCAACTCCGTAAGAGGCGAGTTCGGGAAATGTCTTGACGCTCGGTCGACGCTGTTTCTGACGGGCGTGAGGTGGTCGTCCTGGATCAGATAGCGCGGGTCAATCGAATTGTCGGGCTTAACCTGTCGAGCAGCGCGGTAGGGCTGTTCTTTGAGCTCGGGCTGTACGTCTCGAGTTGACGTGTGCTGATTGCGCTGGCGTCGTTACCCTGTGTCGTGGGGAGTGCCGAGGTATGCGGGGGGAGGGGCGGGTTTGAGCACGGGGGACTCGGGCCTGCGGCAAAGGGCGTCTGACCCGCCACTATCTCACCGAGGCGGTTGGGGAAACGTCTTGCCGCTCGTCCTACGCTGATTCTGGCGGAGCGTCATGACGTTTGCTCGGCGGTTGTCGAGCTCAAGGCAGCGATCCTTCCCGGCGGGGATCGACGCCCGTCGTCTGTCGCCCGGCCAACCGGGCGGGCGGCTCGACCGGTCGCTCGAAGGCCGGGGCCAGCCGAGCCCATTTCGGGGCGTGCACGCGAATCTTGGCCGGCACACTTGCCCCAAGAAATTCGGGGTGAGGGCCCGGTGGTGATGTTCCGGTCCTGGTGATCGCTGCACGAGTCGCATGCCCCTGGTCGGTGATCAACGGCACGTCATCTCGCGGCCTGCTGTGCACGAACGCGTGAGTGAGTCCGCGCGGGCCTCTCCGAAAGCGTGGCCCCGCGCTCAGCACACACTGAAGGTGGCGGTGTTGTAGAAAAGCCCCTTCTTGTCGCTGCCGATGTACATGTACCAGGCACCGCTGTAGTCGTCTCGGTCGAAGGTGATGTATCGGCCGCTGACTCCCTGGTAGATGTAGTCGGCACCTGATTGATAGAGCCATGTGCTGGCCTTCTTCAAGGTGTTGGGTCCGACTATGCCGTCGGCCGTGAGACCGTGATTGCTTTGCCAGCTCTTGGTGGCCGACGTGGTCCCGGACCCGAACCGGCAGTCGATGCCGGAGTACGAGAGGTATCCGTCCGCCCAGAGGATGGTCTGCCACATCGCGGCCGCGTTGCTGTAGGAGTACGACGACGCCGAGATCGGGCCCTCGTCCCACCAGTCGTCGGTCCAGTCGCCGCTGCCCGAGACGTAGCCCAGGCTTGTGTTGGCCGAAGCAGGCGTCGTTGAGACGTTGATACCGGCGGCAACAGCGATGGCCAAAGCCAACGCGGCTGCCTTAGGGCGCAGTGACATGAATGATTCCTTTCCCGATGTGTACCGGTGTGACCATCGATCTTCGGCGAGTCGTCGGTGACCGCAGCTTGCTCAATACCGTCCCTTCCGTCAGCGGGCGTGTCATTGATACACAACGCGAAGTCATTGACGTTGAACGAGCGGCTGACCGGAGGTGTGTGGCTCCGACGCTATGGACAGGCCGGCACGCTCGGCGTGACTCGCCCCGGTCCGCGCGGACGAGGCTGAGCCGTCGCTGTTGCCTGCTCGGTCAACCGGTTTGCACGCAGTGCCGATGCCCTCCCCGGTGAGCCGCGAAAGGCTGGATGCCCCGTCATCTGGACCGATGAGGAGTGGCAAGCGGTGCGGATCGTTTGTATCGACGGTGGACGTGAGTGGGACGTGGAGGTGCGTTTCGGCCGGCCGGACGCCACCCTCGCCGATCTGGCCGCGGCCGTGGGGCTGTCAGGCCACGTGCTCGCCGTCGACGGCCGGGTGATGCCCCCCGAGACCGTGGTGAACGAGTCCGGCCTCGTGCACGGTTCGCGGGTGTCCGGTGCCCATGCGCCTGTGGCCGGTGGACTACGGAAGCCGACGGTCGTCCTGCGGCTGGTGGGAGGTCTGGAGGCGGGCCGCAGCGTCCCGCTGGCGGCGGGCCGCACGGTCGTCGGGCGGGGAGCGGAAGCGGACATCCGTGTTGTTGCCACGGGCGTGTCACGGCTCCACGCCGCGTTCCACGTCCTGCCCGACGGCCGGGTCACCGTTACCGACCTCGGCTCGGCGAACGGCACGGACGTCGACGGCACGAGGATCCGCGAGGCGGTCCCCGTCCATGCCGACGACCTGGTGTCGCTCGGCGGTGAACTGCTTGTCCGGGTACTGCCCGCCGACCGGCTTGGTCCGGTGCAGCGGATCAACGCCGTCCGCGAGGCCGGGCCCGCCGGGACGCTGCCGTTCAACCGCCCGCCGCGGGGCGGGCGTCCGACCGGCACAGCACCGATCGCCGTCCCCGCGCCGCCGGCTCGCACCCACAACGCTCCCTTCAGCCTTGCGGCCCTGCTCGGCCCGCTGGCCATGGCCGCCGCGACCGTTGTGCTGACCGGCGATCCGCGCTATGCGGCCATCGCGGCGCTCACCCCGCTGATGTTCCTGGCAAACTTCGCCGAGGAACGCCTGCGCGGCAGGTCCGCGCTGCGCCGGGGGAGTCGTGAATACGCCGCCCGGCTGGCGGAGTTCGAGACGGCGGTGGAGCGCAGGTACACCGAAGAGATACGGTCCCGCCGCGCGGCCCACCCCGATCCGGCCGAGGTGCTCTACCGGGCGACTGCCCCAGGGACCGCGCTGTGGGAGCGGCGTCCGGCCGCGGACGACTTCCTCCAACTCGTGGTCGGGACGGCCGACCTGCCCTGGGACCCGCCGTTGGAGCAGGGCTCCACCGAGCCGGCACCGGAACCCGCGGCCGTACTCGCGCGCAGGTCCGTACTGCCGCAGGTGCCCGTGGTGGTGGGTGTCTCGGCGGGTGAGGCCGTGGGCTTCGAGGGCAACCGGAAGGCGTGCCTCGCCGTCGCCCGGTCCCTGCTGTGCCAGGCCGTGGTGGGCAGCGGGCCCGCGGACGTCACGGTCGCTGTGTTCACCGACGCCGACCGGCTCACCGACTGGGACTGGACCAAGTGGCTGCCGCACGGAGCCGACGTACGATCCGGGACGACACGGCTGGTGGCGGTCGGTCCGGAGCAGGCCGACACGCTGGCCCAGCACCTGCTTGCCGCGGGGCCGCCCGCACAGGCTGCGGCCGGTCGGCCGACCACAGGCCCGGTGCTGCTCGTGGTCGTGGACGGCGCCACCCTGCTGGAGGGCCGCCCCAACCGGCTGCGGGACCTGATCGCGGGCACCTCCGTACGCTGCGGGGCGCTGGTGCTGACCACCCGCCTGCCCGCGCTGTGCACCTCCGTGGTCACCGCCTCGCCCGAGGGCATCGGACAGGTCCGTGACGTGGCCCTGGGCGTCACCGTGGAGCGGGTGCTGCTCGACGGCGTTCCGTTGGCCGAAGCGCGGGACACCGCGCGGGCGGTGGCCCGCTTCGAGGACCCGGAAATGCGGATCGAGGGCGCCGGACTGCCCGACCGGATCTCTCTGCTGCCCCTGCTGGACCTGGAGAGCGTGGACGGCGCCGCGGTAGCCGGCCACTGGAAGAAACGGGTGCCCGAGCTCCGGGTCCGGGCGGTGCTGGGCGTCACGGAACGTGACCTGTTCAGCATCGACCTCGATGACGACGGTCCGCACGCGCTCATCGCCGGGACGACCGGTTCCGGCAAGAGTGAACTGCTGCGCACGCTCATCGCGAGCATGGCGGTCGACGCGGACCCGGAGCACCTCACCTTCGCGCTGATCGACTACAAGGGCGGCGGCGCGCTGGACGAATGCGCCGCCCTACCGCACACCGTCGGCCTGGTCACCGACCTCGACGAGCAGCTCAGCGAACGCGCCCTGCGCTGCCTGGAAGCCGAACTGCACCACCGCGAACGGTTGCTGCGTGAGACGGGTCTGAGCCACGTACGCGACTACCAGCGGCTGCGCGACACCGGGCGGACCGAACTGGAGCCGATGCCGCGGCTGGCCGTGGTCATCGACGAGTTCGCCACGCTGGTCAAGGCGCTCCCGGACTTCGTGGACGCCCTCGTGGGCATCGCGCAGCGCGGGCGCAGTCTGGGCGTGCACCTGATCATGGCGACGCAGCGGCCCGCCGGCTCCGTCAACGACGCGATCAAGAACAACGTCAAGCTGCGCATCGCGCTCCGGCTGGAATCCACCGGCGACTCGCAGGACGTCATCGACAATCCGGCCGCCGCCGCGATCGGCAGCCGGCAGTGGGGCCGCGCCTTCTACCGGCTCAGCGCTCGTGAAGTCATGCCGGTGCAGACCGCTCTCTCCACCGGCATCACCCCCGAGACGGCCGTCACGGCCCCGGCGACCGCGGGCCCCTTCCTGCTGGCCCTGCCCGCCGCCGAGCCGAGCAAGGCGGAAACCGACGGGGCAACCGACCTGCAGCGCCTGGTCGCGGCTGCCAAGGAGGCGGCAGGGCTGGCCGGTTTCGCCCAACCGCGCCGCCCGTGGCCCGACCCTCTGCCCGCCGTCGTACGCACCGCCGATCTGCCGCACGTCGCGGAACGCGGTCTGCAGACAGAGGCCGTCGGCCTCCCCACGTACGCCCTCGCCGATGACCCCGAGCGACAGCGGCAGTACCCGGTCGGCTGGGATCCCGCGGCGGGAAACGTCCTGATCTACGGCAGCGGTGGCTCGGGGACGTCCACCGCCCTGGCTGCCCTCGCCCTGGCCGTCGCCGACGCCCAGCCGCCCGAGCGGTGCCACATCTTCGCCCTCGACATGGGCGCGGGCGACCTGGCGCCGCTGGTCGGCCTGCCGCACACCGGGGCCCACATCGGGCCGGCTGAACGCGAGCGGCAGGTCCGCCTCGTCCGGTTGCTGCGCCGGGAACTCGACGAGCGCAAGGCCCGCGGCGGCGCGGCGCCCGGCCACGGCGTGCCCGCCCCGGACTGGCTGGTGCTCTTGGACAACCTCGGGGCGTTGCTGTCGGACTTCGACAAGGACATCGCCGGGATGAACCTCATCGACGAACTGGCCCGGGTCTACGCGGACGGGCCGGCCGTCGGCATCCGCTTCGCCGTCACTGCGGACCGGTCCGGCGCGGTGCCGTCCGCGTGGGCGGCACTGACCCAGCAGAAGCTGCTGATGCGCATGGCCGACCCCGGCGAGTACGGCTACTTCGACGTGCCGCGCAGCGCCGTCCCCGCGTATGTTCCCGGGCGCGCGCTGGTGGCCGCGACGCGCCAGGTGATCCAGATCGGCCTGCCCGCCGAGGACCTCGGTGCCGCGGTGGCCGCTTGCTCCACCCGGTGGCCCGGCGCCGTCACCACCGCGCCACGAGTCGGACTGCTGCCCGCGGAGATCACCCTCGGGGCCCTCGAGGCGCAGGCTGCGGTAACCGCCGAGCCCTGGTACATCCCCGTTGGTCTGGACGCGGACACCCTCGGCGGCACGGCCCTGCGGCTGTACGAACGGGAGCACGCGCTGATCGCCGGGCCGCAACGGTCCGGCCGCTCCACCGCTCTGTGCACGATCGCGCGCCAGGTAACCGCCGCGGCGAACCCGCCTGCTGTGGTCGCGTTCGCCCCCCGCCGCTCACCCTTGCGTGACCTGTCCTGCCTGACCACTCTCGTCACCGACTACAGCGACCTCGAAGCGGCCCTGGTCCCGCACCCCGGCCCCACCCTCCTCCTCGTCGACGACGCCGAAACGGTCGAGGACGACCTCGGTGTGCTGGAGCGCTGGCTGTCCTTGGCCGGGCCCGGACGCCACCTCGTCGCCGCCGGTCGCGCCGACGCCCTGCGTCGCACCTACGGCCACTGGACCCAGCGCGCCCGCGACAGCCGCTGCGGCGTTCTGCTCGCCCCGGACCACGACCTCGACGGCGACCTGCTCGCCACCACCCTGCCCCGCCACGACCGCCTCGCCCCCCTCCCCGGCCGCGGCTACCTCGTCACCGACGGCATCGCGGGCGGGGCTCAGGTGGCGCACTGACGGTTGCTGCGCGCAGCGTCTACGGATGTGCGTGCGCGATCAATGACAGCTGGGTGCGACACGGGAAGAGTGCTGTTCGAGGCGCGTGTCGCGCAGTGGAGTCCGGGGAGCGGTGTCGTGGCTGACGGGGGTCCGCGGAGCCGAGGAGGGCGACCCGTGCGAGGTCGCCGACCCACCCGCCCCCGGGCCGGTGCCACGGGAACGTCACGACCGAACCAGCCAAAGGGGAACGAACGGATGGCATCCACGGAGGCCGAAGCGGCCGACTGGCTCGAACGTCAGCTGACCCAGCTCGCCGCGAAGCTGGACGCGCTGATCCACCTGCGCACCACCAAGCGCCAGGCACTGCTCGGCGACAGGGAATGCGACTTCTGGTCGGGCGGCAAACGGCGCCAGTTCGAGTCCGATTTCCACCCGCAGCAGACAGCTCTCCAGGCTCTGAGGCAGGAAGCCTTGTCCTTGCGCGGAACCGTGCACGATGCCCGGGAAAAGGCCCTGAAGGACAACAACTAGCGCGAGGATTCCCTTTCCATGGTGTCAGCCATTCCCGAAAACCTCATCAAGTACTCCGCGGCCTGTACCTGGGCCGCCCAGGATTTGCAGAACTGGGTCCGCGGTGTGCTGCGGCCGGCCCTGCTGGCGTACCAGAACGCCGGGCATCCGTGCGTCGAACTGGACGCCGAGGTCGCGGCGATGATCTCCAAGGCGTACTACACCGACCGGGACGCCCATGTCGTCGCGCTGGCGTTCCAGCAGACCCAGCACGCCACGCTGGGCGGCCACGGGGTCGTCAGCGCGAAGGAGTCGGACGTCATGGCGGCCTACAACCTTCTCCAGCAGCAGAACCAGGCGAGGATGAAGGCCGGTGCGGCGCTCGCTGCCAAGCTCATGGCGCTGCAGCCGCCCAGCGACGGCAACCGGCTGGGATCGAGTCCCGAGGCGGCCAAGCCGATCCTGCAGGAGCTGGCCAAGCACGCCGACGACCCGTACTTCTGCGCGGGGTTCTACAACGCCCTCGACGCCCCGCACCTGGACACCGCACTCGCCGTAGGCGGCATCCCCGCCCTGGTCAGCGCCTACTCCAGCGGTGCCGTCAGCGCTCAGACGACCCGGCTGGTGGCGATGCGCCTGGCGGCTCCCGCGGGCCACGGCGGCCCCGGGGCCCCGGGATTCCCCTGGAGCCACATCAGCAGCGGGCAGAAGGCGCAACTCCTGGACGCTCTGGCCGCCAACCCCTCGGCCTCGTACTTCCTGGCCAAGTCCCTGACGTCGCACGAGATCCGCGACATCTTCTACGGCGACCGGCAGTACAGCGCCAAGGTGATGACGATTCTGGCCGTCGGGATGAGGGGGGAGCACTCGCCACAGGACGCCCGGGAGTTGATGCACAAGGTGTCACTGGGCCTGTTCGGGGACGGTGCGCCGACCCTGACCAACAGCGAGTGGAAGCATCTGGCGGGCGCGGTGAACAACTTCTACGCGTACGGCGTGCTGCACGGCGTCGAGCCGCCGACCGACTTCACCAAGCGGGGGCTGGAGGAATGGCAGCGCATCACGGGAGCGAACACCGGTGAGGACGTCGCGTTGTTCCTGAAGGCGCTCAACGCGGCGAACCCGGACAACGAGCTGCTCAAGAGCATGATCCAGGGCGGCTACGTGAACGTGGCGTTCATGGCGATCCCAGGGGAGGGCGCGGCGGCCACAGCGGCGCTGGGTGCCCTGCAGAGCGCCTACTCCTCGCTCGACCCGGGCATGAAGCTGCTCGACAAGGTCTTTCCGGCCGGCGATCATCCCAACTCCTACGCGGTGAACCGCAAACTCGCCGAGGGCGCCTTCACCCAGTCCCTCGGGCTGCTGGGCGCTCAGGGCCAGGTCTACGACCCCTGGGGCAACGTCGTCCACTTCACCGGCGAGGCGGCGCACGACCAGAAGTACATCACCCGCATGCTCGACCACCCGGACGACTACACCGTCGGCAAGGGCAAGGGCAAGGTCACCGTCAACGAATTGCTCGACGCGTTCGGGCGCACGGAAAAAGACGAACCGCTGGACGCCCTCGGAAACGGCAACTACAAGCCGTCCTACGGCTGATCACGTCAAGCTCGCGGAGGGACGGACTCGGACGCCGAGACCTGGTCCGAATTACGCCGACCGCCAAGAGCTGTGCGCTGTGGATCAATGACGGTCACGGGTCCCGGACCGACAATTTCAAAGAGCTGAAAACCTGCTGAAGGAGAGAAAATGGCGACCGTAAAATCCACCGACCTGGCGCATCAGGAAGCCGGGAAGATGATGAGCCTGATCACCAGTCAGCTTCCCGGATTGATCAATCAGTTGAACAGTCATGGGCAGACGCTGAGTGACCCCAATCACTGGGACGGTCCGCTGGCGCAGAGGTTCCGGGGTGAGGTGTGGCCGCAGGCCAGGGGCGACCTCGACAAGATGAGGGCCTCACTGGAGCACCTGCAGCAGCAGGTCCAGAAGATCCTCACCAACATCTCGCACGCGGGCGGCGCGTAAGAGCCGCCAAGAGCACCCGAAGAGGTCGCGAAAAGGACCGAAGAGGATCAAGGACGCCGCATGCCCGAGACCAACCCCGCCGCCTCTGGTGCCGGTCAGCCGTCCGCGGAGGAAATGTCCGCGGACGACTTGGCGCTGCTCGGCGCCCAACAGCTGCGCCGGACCGACCCGTCGGACATCGGCCCCTACCGGGTGCTCGCCCGGCTGGGCGGCGGGGGGATGGGCCGGCTGTACCTCGGCCGGGAGGCGGACGCGGAGGGGGCGTACGGGGCGCGCTCCCTCGTCGCGGTCAAGGTGATCCGCTCGGAGTACGCCGAGGACGAGCGGTTCCGCCGTCGCTTCGAGCGTGAGATCGAGGCCGTACGCCGGGTGCACGGGACGTATACCGCCGAGCTGCTCGACTCCGGTTACGACCGCGACGAACTGCTGTGGATGGCCACGGCCTACGTGCCCGGGCTCAGCCTGGGCGAGGCCGTCGAGCGGTGCGGGCCGCTGCCCGCGCCGGTCGTGTGGCGGCTGGCGTACGAGATCGGGCAGGCGCTCACCGCGATCGCCGCCGTGGGCATCGTCCACCGCGACCTCAAACCGTCCAACGTCCTGCTGGGGCCGGACGGTGTGCGCATCATCGACTTCGGGGTCGCGCACACTGCGGACGCCAGTTCGCTCACCATGACCGGTCAGCACCTGGGCACGCCGGCCTTCATGTCTCCTGAACAGGCGGATGGCCGGGAAGTGGGCACGGCTTCGGACGTGTTCTCCCTCGGCTCGGTCCTCGCCGCGGCGGTCACGGGCTCGGCTCCCTTCGGCGAGGGCACCACCGGTGACGTCATCCACCGGATCATCTACTCTCCCCCGAACGAGCAGGTGATCGCCGAGGCTGCCCAGCGCGATCCCGGACTCGCCGAACTGATCGGCCGGTGCCTGGACAAGGACCCACGGCGGCGGCCGAGCCCGCAGGACGTCGTCGAGGCCACGCGGGGGCATGCCATCGGCGGGGAATGGCCTGACGCGGTCGCCGAGACCGTCGCCGAACGGTCGGGCTGGCGCGGGACGGCGGTGGCGGTGCCGCCCACGGACCAGTTGACGATTCTGCGCCGCACCAAGCCCGAGGACCTGAGAAAGGAGGTGTCCGGCCGGCGCCGGTGGCCGCTGGTGGTGGGCGCCGCGGCAGCGGTCGCGATCGTGGGAGCGGCTGTGGCCCTGGCGGCTTTCGGGGGAGACGCTGCTCGCCACGAGGCCGCGACCACGCCTGCCGGGGCACACTCCTCCGCTACCACCACAAACTCCCCGCATGGCAAATCGGCTCCTTCGCGACCGCAGTCCTCGCCAAGGACGGCGGTGACCGCGACTGTCACGGCTCCACCCTCCTCGGGAAATCAGCCGACGGGCGGCGCCACCCATCATGCCCAGCCGCAGCAGCCGTACGATCCCCCGTCGGCCACGCAGCCCACCACCCCCGCCCCGACCACGAAACACGCCCCACCGCCCGCCACCCCCGCCGAGCCCTGGAAGTCCTGCACGTACTACTCCGGCACCACCCTCACGGTCTACGGCCAGAAGGGCTCCCGGGTGAAGGAAGTGCAGTGCATCCTCAAGGCCCGCGGCTACAACATCGGCCCCGGCGGGGTGGACGGCATCTTCGGCTACGACACGCTGACCGAGGTCAAGAAGTTCCAGAGCGAGCACCACCTCGGGGTCGATGGCGAGGTCGGCGTCAACACCTGGGCCGCGCTGCGGTCGTGACCGGCGCGCCGCGCCCCGGACCCGATGGACTGGCCGGCCGAGGCAGGCGGCCCGCAGGCCGCCTGCGCATGCCTGGCCGGTGTCCGGTCATCACTGCAGTCGCTGCCTGCGGTACGTGCCGGGCGTGACCCCGTAGACCGACTTGAACGTCCGGTTGAACACCGCTGGATCGCGGAAGCCCCAGCGCCTCGCGATCTCGCAGACGCTGCGCTGCGCCTTGGCCGGGTCGGACAGATCGGCCCGGCAGTGCTCCAGGCGCCGTTCGCGCAGGAACGCGCCGACGGTGCGCCCGTCCCGCTGGAACAGGTGGTGCAGGTAGCGCAGCGAGATGTGGTTGGCGGCGGCGATGGAGGTGGGTGACAGGTCGGGGTCGTGCAGGTGGTGCTCGATGTACGTCTTGATGCCGTCCAGCAGTAGGTCGGTGGCGGGTGGGACGGGGTGCGGGCGGGTGGGCATCGGTTCGGCCGGGCGTGGGCCGGTCCGGCCGCCCTGAAGCCGTGCGGTCTCACTGTCGAGGAAGGCCGTCGCGAGGTTGACGGCGGCGGTGCCCAGCCAGGCGGTGTGTCGGTCCTCGGCGGAAGGCACGTGCGTGGCCAGCCCGAAGACGAAGGACGCGAGGAGGACCGCCGGGCCCGACCCGGTCGGCGCGGGACGACCGGAGATGTCGCGCAGCACCTTGCCGGGCAGCGGCAGGGCCGCTTCGGGCAGGTGCAGGACCAGCGCGCGGACTGCGTCGGAGCCGGCGGACGCGCCGGCGGAGAGCCGGAGCGGCTCGGCGGGCTCCCACAACATCACGCTGCCGGACTCCAGCCGCACGGGCCGCTGATCGCGGCCGAGGACCAGTGGCTCGCGCGGTGCGAAGACCAGGTGCCAGGTCAGCGGCAGGCCGCCGTGATACTGGCCCCCCATTTCCAGAACGGCCGGTGGCACGGGCAGGCTGAGCAACGACAGCCGTACCGGCCCCAGATCGACATGGCGACGCTCCGTCGGATCGGGCGCGGCCATCCGTACCGGAACCTGAAGCTCGCCCGGCAGGGCGGTTTCCGGTGCTGCCGGGCGGTCGGCGGCGGCGCGGTACCGCCGCCCGGCGCCGAATCCCTGCCTTCTGGCGGTGGGCGGCCTACGGCGCCCGCCGGTGGTGGTCGACGTGGTGTTCGCGATCTCCAGCTCGTCCGTGCCGGGCGAACTGCCGTGAGCCGTCATGTCGGAATTCCCCCGCAGCGTGCATAAGTGGCGTGCGCACCCGCGACGGCCGGACCGGAAGCCCGGACGTGGGCCGAGGGCTTCCGTGTGCAGAGCGTTGGGTGCCGCCGCACGGTTCCTCTTCCGGGACGGCCAGGATGGCCGATCCGGGGCCGTCATGCAGGTACCTTCCCGAGTCTGGAGGGGGCGGACGGCTGCGGGCGAGCGCTGCCCGCCAATTGCCTCAATCCTGGGACGAGAGCCCTTCTGACCTGCGGAGACGTCCGGCGGATGGGTGGCGTGACGGGACGCCTGTGAGATAGTGGGCGCTGCGGGAGAAGGGGGACGCCGACGTGGGACGCTGGCAGCCGCTGCGGGGCGACCTGCCTGCCGAGGTGGTCCGACTGGTGCGAGAGCTGCGGCGGTACGTGGACCGGTGTGAGATGAACACCATGACCGTCGCTGCCAAGACCGGTTACAGCCGTAGTTCGTGGCTGCGGTACCTCAACGGGCGGAGACTGCCCCCGTGGGCGGCGGTGGTCGGACTGGGGCGGTTGGCGCAGGCCGATGTCGAATCCCTGCGGGTGCTGTGGGAATCGGCGGCCCACGCCTGGACCGGAGAGCGCCCGGCTGACGACACTGCCCCGTCACCCGCACCGCTGCGTCCGGCAGGTGACGTACGGGACCCGGATCTCCCGGACGCCGTGCCCACAGGCCCACCGGCTGAGGATCGGCCGTCCTCGCGTGGCTTTCGAGTGGCGCACGCGGGTGTACTGGCCGCTGTCGCCGCTTGCTCGTTGCTGGCCGCCGTGCTGCTCGCCCGGCCATGGGACAGCTGGATCAGCGGGACGGAGGCAGGCCGCCTGCCGGCCGGCACTCCATCGGGAGCGCCGGCCTGGCCGTGGCCCTTGCACAGCGCGGCGGACGGGGCGGCCGCGGGGTGCCGGGCGGCCGGCTGCCGGGGCCTGGACCCCTACCGCGAAAGGTGCGACCGCGACAGTGTCGTCGTCCACCGGCTGCGCGCGTACGGCCGCGTCCTGACGCTTCGGTACAGCCCCGCCTGCCGGGCGAGCTGGGCGGAGGTCGACATCGCGGCGGCGACGGCAGGGTTGCGGATCGCCACAACGGGCGGTGACCAGCAGACGGCCACCGGCGGCGGGGCGTACACGTCGATGGTGGCGAGCGGGCCGGACGCGGCACGTGCCACGGTCGTCGTGCATGGCCGACAACTCGGCGTCGCACAGTACGACAGCTGGATCGACGCCGTCAGCGGCAGCGCGTGAGGGTGACAGCGTTCGTGCGCAGCCGATGGAACCGCCCGGCGTCATAGACCTCGTAGACGCCGTCCGGTGCCTGGCGCAACGGGAGGCCATAGCGTTCGCCCTGGTAGACCATCCACTGGCCGACGGGGACTATGCGCTCCGCTGCTGCACCCCAGGTGGCCGACCCGACGATCCCGTCCGCAGACAGGTGGTGATTGCTCTGCCAGACGCGGGTGGCCTCGGCCGTCGCCTGGTCGTACGTGCAGGTGACCGAGGAGCGTGCCAAATACCCGTCGGCCCACAGCACGCTCTGCCACAGGCCGATCAGATCGCTGCGCCGGCTGCGGCCGACCGCCAACTGCTGTGTGGCCCCCAGCCGGTTGGCGACGATCACGCCGCCGCGCCGGTCGTGGGACTGGTGGTTCCGCGGGGCCCCGGACCCCGCACATACCACCGCCAGAATCACTACGCACAGCGCGGCGCGCGCCGTCGTCCCTTCACCCATGGCACCGTCTCACCGTCGTGACGTCAATGCGTTGTGCGCGCGCCCTGTTGAGCAAAACCAGCGGTTCCGCGATCGCCCGCGTCGATACAGTAGGGAAGAAAGTGATGGTCCCAGAGAGCACTGGCCCGGAGGGCGTACGTGACTGACTGGAAGCCGTTACCCGGCGGCCTCACCTCGGATGTCCGGCATCTGGTCGTCGAACTGCGGAACTTAAAGGACCGCGCCGGGCTGAGTCTGGCCGTACTCGGCCGCCGCACTCCGTACAGCAAGTCCTCCTGGGAACGCTATCTGAACGGCAAGGCACTGCCACCGCAGCACGCGGTGACCTCCCTCGGCAAGCTGGCCGACGCCGATCCCGCCCGGCTCGTGGCGCTGTGGGAACTGGCGAACACCGCTTGGCACGACCATGGAACCAGTGAAACGGACGGGGCCCGCAATGCCGCCGACGGCCACGACCGGCCGTTCGAGGAATCCGCTCCCGTAACGGAGCGCGCTCCCGCCGCACAGGCCGAAGAGCCGCCGTCCGTGAGCCGTCGGTTCGGTCGGCGGCAGCTGATCCGGACGGTGGTCGCCCTGGCCGCCGCCGTTGGCCTGTCCGTCTCGTTGTACGGCGCTTTCGGCCGGCATTCGGGCGCGCACGGCGACCGGGACGGCACCGTGGGCAAGGACGCCCCGACCAGGCAACTCGACGTGAACTGCTTCGCGGACAGCTGTGCCGGAAAAAACCCCGGACAAACCGGCTGCGGCGGCGACGCCTGGACCGCTGCCCTGTACAGGGTCGCCGGGGTCTACGTGGAGCTGCGCTACAGCGATGCCTGCAAGGCTGCCTGGTCCCGTATCAGCTGGGGACACCCCGGCGACATCGCCCGGGTCGTCGGCGAGGGGGGCCGGACATACCAGAACAAGGTCCACTACGACACCGACACGTTCAGCGCGATGGTCCCAGCGCCAAGCCCCTCAACAGCCAAGGCATGTGTTCTGCTCACCTCCGGGGTGCACGCCTGCACCTCCCTGGGCGGCACCCAGCACCTCACCGAGCCCCCGAACCCGCCCACCCCCTCCGTGGCGGTCGGCACGAGGTGAGCGAGAGCCGTCGATACACCGCTCCGGCGAACGTGACCCGTGACGCTCGTTTGACGCTCCGGGCGCCCCAGGGGCCTTCAGGCTGACGCGTAAACTGCCCCTGACCTGCGGAGATGCCCCGTCCTTCGCCTGCTGACATCTTTCCGATGACGCACCACGTGGAGTGTGTCGCCATCCTCGAACCGGCCGCAAAGGGCTCCTGACCTGCGCTTTTATGCGTGCACAGTATGTGCGGTGTGGGCGTTACGGGCGACCTCTTGACGCTGAAACGACACTCGTGACGCACATTTGACACCCGAAGAGCTCCAAGAGCCGCCGCGAGGTCCCGCTCCCGCCTCTCGCCCCGGAGGCGCTCGAGCGTCACATCCACCGGCTCGACCGTGAGGCGCTGGTCTTCACCACCATCACCAAGGGCCGGGCCGGCCGCCGCCTCGACGACGGCGACTTGCGCCGACAGAACTGGTGGCCGGCCGTCGACGGCGCCCCCTACTTCGACAGCGACGGCGAGCAGCAGCCCGTCCCGTACTGTCCGCCGCATTCGATGCGCCGCACCTGCGCCTCGTGGCTCGAAGGGAGTCTCGCTGTACGAGGTCCAGCACCTTCTCGGCCACGAGAGCTTCCAGACCACCCAGCGCTACGCCCACCTGCAACCCGACGCCCACAAGGCCGTCCTCGGCGCTTGGCAACGCCTGGACTCTCCGCTCACCATCGCCGCATAAACGATCCTCCGCCTTGTCTCATCATGGATTTACTTGGAGGAGTTGGTGCATTGCCTGGCGGCTGGCCGACGGACCAGGCGGTGTCTCCAGCGGATCGATGCCTTCCGCGTATGCCTTGGCCCATTGCAACCACTTCAGTTCGTCCGGCGAGCCGCCGTCGGCTCGGGTGCGCGCTGTGTCGTAAAAGGCGCGGATCTCCTCGGCTCGGCGCCACGCTGTCACCCTGCTCGATCAGGACCTGCACTCGGTGCCGCTCGACTTGTTGCTCGCGGGCATGGCGTACGTCCGCGAGCCAGCGGACTCCGAAAGACCCAGCAGCGGAGATCGCGCAGGAGGTGTCCCAGTTGGGGCCTCCGGTTTCCAACGTGCGCTACTGCTGCAGGTGTACCCGTTTCGGTACCCCCTGGCGCTGCGCGTCTGAAGAGGCCGTCATCCTGTCCGAGGCAAAGGGCGTCCAGCGTCGACTCGAACGGGCTCTGCCCCCGCGCCTCCACCTGTCGGATGGGCCGTCGCCGCCTCACAGCCAACCGGCCCGACACCCGTCACCGCTGGCAGCAACACGGTGAACCATCTCGGTCACAGCACTAGAGATGACCGATCTGCCTTGGTCTGAAGAGATCGAGGCCGCCCGCACGCCCGCCGGCGGCTGGAATGAACGCCGAGCGCCGAGAGGCCGCACATCCGGACGGCCCGGGCCCGCCTCCGCCCGGCCCCCGCCGACTTCGCACAGGAGACGCTCGGCTTCGGACGACCCGACGACAGTGGGGCAGGACAGGATCACGCTTCTCGCCCCGCTTTCGTTCCCGGCTGCTCACCGGGTCGCCTTGGAGGTCCGATCGGGCTTTTATGCGAGGGCCGGGAACGCCGGGTGGGTTCGAACAGGCAGTGGGTGGCCTCGGGAGTTGCGGGGGTCCCGTCACAGGAACGCCGGGACCCCCGCCGCGCATCGACCTCGGGGGTATGGACGGTGCGTCACTCGTTCAACGGGCACACGGCCTGATCGGTTCGATGCGAGGGCGGGCGAGCCATTTGTGAGTTCCGCCGACCGGTGTCCGGGGGTAGGACGGAAGCTGATCGACGGCATCCGGTGAAGGGTGCGACTGGTGTTCCTGACAAGACTTGCCGTCCGAATGGGAGCCATGGCGGACGGTTTACGGCCTCTTCTGGCGCTGGGGGCGGCGGCGCCTGGTCCGGGCTGCCGGCTCGGGCGGATACGGCCGGGCTGGTCGCCTGGGAGGTAAATGTCGACTTCACGGTCTGCCGGGCTTCAGCACACTGAGGGTGCCCCACGTGACGGCCGGGCCCGGATGGAACCGCCAGGAGGAGCAGGCACGGGGCCCGGTGATCACGGTCTGGGCCGGGGTCCCGCGGGCCACCGAGATCCATCTGGTCGACGAGCAAGGGCAAGGGCTGCTGTCCGGTACTACGGCGCCGACGGTGAACGGCGACATGTCGTAAAGTCAGCGGCCTTACCTCGTGGTCGACGGCATGAGGGAGACACCACGCTGGTCAAGTGCCACCGGTCCTCAGAGGTGACTTCGGACATTTTTTGGGTGACACCCTGCCGGTGAGCGGAGATGACTACTGAACGGGCAGTCAACCGATCTGTGAGGTGAGCACCGCTTCGCCACATCATGAGCGCGTCGTCGACCGGAGGAGATGAAGCGATGCATGCGCTGGTGATCGGAGCGGGCCCGACCGGGCTGGCCTTGGCGGTGATGCTGGCCCGGGACGGTCACCGAGTGACTGTGCTCGAACGGGACGCCGGCCCGCCCCCGGGCGGTGCTGAGGCTGCCTGGGCGTCGTGGTCGCGCCCCGGAGTCACCCAGTTCCGTCACCCGCATCTGTTGTTGCCAGCCGTGTTCCGGACGCTGAGGACTCAAATTCCAGAGGTTTTGGATGAATTGACCAGCATGGGACTGCGGCCGGGCAACCTGCTGGACGGCGCCCGTCGTTTCGGCCTCCTGGACGGGGAACGCCCGGGGGACGAATGCTTCATGATGATGGATGTCCGCCGCCCTCTCTTCGAGGCAGCCCTTGACGCTGTCGCCTGCCGGACAGCCGGTGTGACCGTGCGCCGGCACACTGGTGTCAGAGCACTGCTGGCCGGGCGGGAGCGGGTGTCGCGGCGACCGCACGTGGTGGGGGTACTCACAGCGGACGGCGAAGCAGTGCTGGCGGATCTCGTCGTGGACGCGGCGGGTCGCAACTCGCCGGTGGGCCGCATGCTGCGTGACCTGGGTGCACCGGGTCCTGTGGAAGAGCGTGACGAGTCTGCTTTTCTGGCTTACACCCGCTACTTCCGAGCCGCCTCCGGGACGGAGGCCGACGTGCCGCTGTGGCCCAGTGCCCACTACGAGAGTGTCTCCACCATTTCCTGCGCCGGTGACGCCGGCCTCCGGTCGGTGTCATTCTTCGTCTCCAGCCAAGACCGGGCGCTGAGACTGCTGCATCGCGAGCAGGCGTGGGACGCGGCGCTGCGCCTTTTCCCCGCTGAGGCGCGCTGGGCCGGGAACGGAGAGCCCGTCACTGGGGTCATCGCCATGTCGGGGATGGAGAGTCGGCGCCGCGCCTACGTGGTGAGCGGTGTGCCCGTGGCCACGGGGATCGTGAGTATCGGCGACGCCTGGGCCACGACCAATCCGCTGTTCGGTCTCGGTGTGTCTTTGGGACTGCTGCAGGCAACGCTGCTCCGTGCCCTGCTGCGCACTCGGGATGCCGACGATCCCCAGAGGCTCACGCTAGGGTTCCACCAGGTCACCGAAGGGATTTTGGGCCGATTCCATCACCACCTGGGGGTGTGGGACCGCCACCGGCTGGCCGAGATAGAAGGTCTGAGTCGCCAGCCTCCCGCCGTCTACGAACCGGGCGGACCTGACTGGCAGTTCAGGAGGACCTTGGACACCGTGAAGTTGCGCGATCCTGACATCCTGCGGGCAGTTGCTGCCACGGCTGCCCTACTGGCCACACCGGAGACGGCATTCAGCGATCCGGCGCTGGTCGAACGCGTTTTCGCTCTCGGGCGGCTCGCTGAGCAGCCGTGGGAACCCGGGCCGTCGCGAGCGGAACTGCTGGCCGCGGTAGGTTCCGGTTGAGTCCGGGGTGCCGGCGGGGACGGACCAGAGCCCGATTGTTGTCAGCGGCCTTCTCGGTGTTCGCGGCGAAGGGCTACGGCAAGGTGTCGATCGAGGAGATCTGCGCCGAAGCCGGCTTCAGCCGGGGGGCCTTCTACTCGAACTTCGAGACCGTCGACGAGTTGTTCCAGGCGTTGTACGAGGAGCAGGCGGCTGTGTTCCGCCGCCGCGTCGCCACCGTCTTCGAGACGGCTGGAACCGCAACGGCAGCCCCGAACCAATGCTCCCTCCTGATCGGACGACTGGCCAGGGTGGTGCTGTCGGAGCCGAGGTGGCTGTTGCTTGAGGCCGATGCCAGGGCATATGCGGCCCGCCGTCCGGCAGCGGCGCAACTGCATTTGGGCGTGCGCCGCAGGCTGGCCGAACTGGTGGCGGACGGACTGACCGCACACGGAGCGGTGCCCTCGGCACCCGGTCGTCGCGAGGATGCGATCCGTTTTGTTATCGAGGCGTACGACGCGGTGACCTCACAGCTGATCCTCGACGGTGATGTGGCACGGGCTCGGGAGCGCTTTGCGCATCTGCTCCTCGTCCTCGCGAGCCCGGCAGGGCAAGCGGCGCGCCAACCGGCAGGCGTCGGCCGTACAGGTCAGTAACCCTGTAGTGCGAAGCCTTGTGCTGCCGGATACGGCCGGTCGGTTGATGTCGGGTGCCCGTAGATCTCCTGGCGCCACAATGCGTCGCTCAGCCGGGTGATGCCTGCGGTGAGGTGTCTGCGGTAGGTGCTGAAGGGCAGGCCCAGCCGTGCGGCGACCGCCTGCTGGGTGGGCATGCCCTTGGTGAGGTAAGTCTGGTACACCGCCCGGTAGTACTTTTCTCCGCCTCCTTCTGCGCGCAGGCCCTCGACTGCGTCCGCCAGGATCTGTGGCAGTGTGCGGCCGGTGCCTGCGGTCAGCCTGCTGCGTGTGAGCGGGTTGGAGGCCCATTCCTGTGGCCGGAAGAAGCTGCGGAGCGCGTCGCGTAGCGCGGCGTCGAATTCGGGGCGTGACAGGACGGTGAACTCCGTGCCGTGCCGCATCTCCTCGTCGCCGGCTTGAGCGGTGCGTGCCCCGTGCCGGATGTGGGACAGCATCAGCCGGGTCTTCTCCTCGGCCCAGGCCCATACCGGCTGGACCCGCCAGTCGATGGCGAACAGTGTGTAGGTGAGGGCGCCCACGCGTGGCTGCTCCGCGATGGGCTGCAGTCCAAGGCTGGTCATGTACGGCGTCCAGAACGTCCCCGCCCGTACGACGACGTACATCCATGCCACCCGGCCCTCGGTCTTCGCGACCTCCGCCAGCGTCCGCCACTGGTGGAGGTTTTCGACCGGGGAGATTTTCGGGTACTGCGGTGAGGTCACGGAGAAGCGGGCCACCGCCACATGCTCGCCTTCGCGGATGGGCTGGGTGGCCCGGGCGTGGTTCCATGCCGCCTCGGCCACGGGGTCGTGGAAGGCGTCCGGAGCCTCGGTGAGCTGTAGCCAGGCGGAGAAGCCGACCGCTTTGTTCTCACGCGCGGTGCGGCACATCCGGAACGCGTCCGGCCGCTGTTCGAGCCACGCCTGCGCGAGGGCGGCCGACTCACGGCCCTCGATCTCGGTCGCCAGTGCTTCGATCCTGTGCCGGTCGTCCGCGTCGTACGGGGTCAGCCGGACCTCGCCTGTTTCCCGCCAGCTGTTGAAGTCGGACATGTACCGGTCGTCGCGGTACAGGAAGAGGAAGGAGCGCACGGCGGACAGTGTCCCGATAACGGGCTGGGTGCGGATCTGTTCGAACAGGTGGCGGCCGAGTATGCCGTGCAGTTCGGTGTAGCCGTCCGGGTCGCGCCAGCGCAGGTCCTCCTCCAGCGCCTGCCGGACCACGTCGTGCGGGAAGAGGCCGTCCTGTGTGGACTCGATGAACGGGAGCTCACGCAGCCAGGCGAACATGTGCGCGGCGTCATCGCCCAGGACGACCCGAAGCAGTGTTTCCGTGGTCACGTGAACGCGGGCGCACACCTCCAGGGCCCGACGGTGCAGCGGTGAGGGGACCTCGCCGACCAGCCGGGTGAGCAGTGTCGCGACGACGTCCATGCTGGGTTTCCAGCGGGTGGTGCGGGCGGGTTCCCGGACCGCTACCGCGGCGGCCAGCGCCAGGGCGAGGGGATGCCCGCCGGTGAAGGCCAGCAACTCGGCCTGGCTGTGCCGGGGTACTCCGCGGGCACGTAGGAGAGCGGTGGCCTCATCCGGTGACAGATTGCGCAGTGCCATCCGGTACAGCAGGTCCGCCCACCCCGGGTCCGAGGTCCACTCCGCATCCGGTGGCTGCCGGCCGGCGATCACCGCCACCGCACCGTCCGGCAGCCTCGGCAGGAACTTCTCCCGCAGCCACCCCTCCAGCCCCTGACAGCGTTCGAAGGTGTCGATGATCAGGACCGTGCCGTCCCTGGTGAACGCCGTCTCGGCCTCCCGTTCGAACGCCTCCGGCGTCGGCTGAACGATGCGACCGTCGATCTCCAGCACCGGCCGGCCCGCTGTCCGTGCCTCGGCCGCGAAGCGACGCAGCAGCATCGACTTGCCGATACCCCCGGGCCCATGCACGAAGAGCACCGCCGGGGCCCCCTCGTCACCGGCCAGAGCGGCACGGAAGACCGCGAGTTCCGCCGTTCGGCCGGTGAACACCCGGTCGCGACCGCGCTGCAGGCGACCCGCTATGACGTTTGGAGCGCTGTCGGTCAAGTGGGACTCCTCCTACCGTCGCCGTTCGCCGCACGACGATTCCTTGCTGGTCGTGGGGGCATTTATGCCCACTGGTCGGCGTACCGACCTTTGCACCATACACCGTGTTGGGCGGTTACTTGTTGGTTGCAACTCCGCGCTCACCCAGGGACTTTGAAGTGCCAGACAGCGGAGCACGAGGGAGTAACACTGTCTTAACAGGTGTCGGTACTTCGGGTAGGACCATGTCCAGCAGAGGGGTGCTGCGCACGTGAGTGCCCGCGCAACCGCGTCGTTCGATGCGTCGCGCCGTGGACCGGAGCGTTCTTGGTTACTGGACCGGTGGGACGGCCTACGTCGCGTACCACCTTCGCCCGTGCCGGAACGGCCGCCCAGCCCGGCTACGGCCTCGCGGGCCGGGTCCGTCACGCAACCGATCGGGCGAGATGCGGTCGCAGCGCAGTCGCTCGAAGGCGCACCTCCGAGAGGTCATGGCGAAGACGGCAGGGGTCGATATGCGAAAGCATTCCGACATCGGACCGTGCCGTTCAGTTCGCCGGTCACAGCTGCGGTGCTGGGCGGCGTCGCCGAGGTGGTACTGCGGGGCCCCCGTACCACCCCGCTTCCGCCGCCCTCCTCGTGCGGTCGGGCGGACGGCGGTCAGGCGCTCTGCAGGGCTGCGAGGACTTCCTTCGCCGTGGTCACGCTGGACTGCGGGTTCTGCCCGGTAATCAGGTTGCCGTCGACGACGACGGTGTCCGACCACGGTGCGCCCGCCCGGAAGTGCGCGCCGCGCTCGCTGAGGCGGTCTTCGACGAGCCACGGCGTAGCGTCGCCGAGGCCGCCCTGGCGCTCTTCGTCGTTCGTGAAGCCCGTGAGGCTGCGGCCGGCGAACAGGAAAGTCCCGCCGGCGTCGGTCGCGCTGAGCAGAGCGGCGGCGCCGTGGCACAGCGCGGCGATGGTCAGACCGCGCTGGTCGGCCTCGGTGAGCAGCGTGCCCAGTGCGGGATTGTCTGCCAGGTCGGCCATGGGCGCGTGACCGCCGGGCAGGTAGACCGCGTCGTAGTCGGTGGCCTTGACCGAGCCAAGGTCGAGCGGCGTGTCGAGGCTCGCGGCGATCGAGTCCAGGTAAGTGCGGAACTCGGCGCCGTCGGCCGCCTCCACACCGCCGCGCTCATCCAGCGAGATGGGATCTACGGTGGGGCGGGTTCCGGCGGGAGTGGCGATGTCCACCTGGTGGCCCGCTTCGACGAGCACCTTGTGGGACGCGGCCACCTCCTCCGCCCAGTAGCCGGTGGGGTGAGCGCTGCCGTCGGCCAGGACCAGGTTGTCTGCGGCCGAGATGATCATAAGAATCTTCGCCATGGCGGGTTACTCCTCCGAGTCAGTGTTTGGCGGACGCCCCCTACTTTCCATCAAAATCTCGTTGTTGGTCGGCGCCTTCCATAAGGATTCTTATGTAGCCTTCTTGCATGAGCGATCTCGATCTGCTGGCGACCTTTCTGGAGATCTACCGCCGCGGCTCACTGACCGCTGCTGCCGCGGCTCTGGGCGTCTCCCAGCCCGCCGTCAGTGGTCAGTTGGCGCGTCTCGAAGGCCAGATGGATACGGTGCTCTTCGAACGCTCCAGGCGCGGAGCCGTCCCGACGCCACCTGCGCACGAGCTCGCCCGACGCATCGCCTCCCCCCTGGACCAGTTGCGGGGCGCCTTGACTCAGGACACCGACGGCCAGGCCCATCAAGGCACGGTCCGGCTCGGCGCGGCAGGGGAGCTGACTGCTGCACGGCTGATCCCGGCTTTGGCACCCTTGGTCAGCGGCAGCCTGCACCTGCACATCACGCTCGGACTGGCCCAGGACCTGCTGACCGGCCTCGCTGACGGGGAACTGGACCTGGTCGTGTCCTCCGTCCGGCCCTCAGCCGGCAAGCGCGGTCTTACCGCCATGCCGTTCGTCGACGAGGAGTTCGTCTTGGTGGCGACCCCCACGACGGCCCGCTCGATCGACCAGAACTGGCTGGCCGAGGACCCCCTGGCGGCACTCGCCCATCTGCCGATCGTGGCCTACAGCCGGGAACTGCCGATCATCCGCCGTTACTGGCGAAGCGAGTTCGGCCGCCGGCCACCCAACCCGGTCTCGATGATCGTGCCCGACCTGCGGGCCGTGCTGACCGCCGTCATCGCCGGTGCCGGGATCTCTGTACTGCCGCGCTACCTGGCCGACCCCGCTCTCGCCGCCGGCTCGCTCGAACTGCTGCACCATACGCAGATCCAGCCACTCAACACCCTCTATCTCGTCACACGCACCGGACCCACACCGCCAGCCATCGCATTGGTACAGCATCAGCTGCGCCGACAGGCCGAGACCTGGGGACCCCTGTGAAGCGAGCCGACTCGGTTCGACTCCTCGGTGCGGGCTACGGACCGAACACCAGGACGCCCTGATCACGCCCGCTGGTCTACCCGCTGCAAGACGCCGCGCCTCGCGCGGCGGCCGGCTTCTGGGGCGGGGCAGCCCGGACACGCCGGAGCGGGCGGGGCCAAGACGCCCGCGACGCTACTTGACGTCCCCGATGGCGAGCGGCTTCGGCAGCCGACGCTCTTGCGCCCCGGTGTTCTGGATGAACAGCGGTGGGCGGCGACCGCGATCTGCTCACCCCCGACTATCGCCGGGACAGTTCTCCTTCGGCCGGCCTCTCTGTGGCTCACGCCTTCGTGTATCAGTTCGAGGAACCGCTGCTTGACCTCGGGGGGCCTCTTACCGTTCGGGCGCCCCCCGACTGTGCTTCTGTCTCCCTAGGCCCTGTCGTCAAACTCCCGTCTGCCGCGCGACGCCATGCACGCACTCTCGCCGCACCGGGCCCCGACCCAAGTACATCCAGTACGA